>JARRMH010000338.1:0-3312 GCA_037386205.1 Woeseiaceae bacterium
TTCTCGTACATGCCGATGATCGTGTACGAATCATCCGAGAGCCCCTCGAGCTTGTTCACCTCCATGCGGTCGGGCGCCTGGCCGGTAATCGTGTCGCCCGCTCCACCCACGTTCGAGACATTCGAGTTCGTGATGCCCTCGTTGTTGATGTAGGTGTAGTTCGCCTGTACACCGAGACCGTCGAACGGGGCCGGCAGGAAGTCGAAGAACGACTGGTAGGCGACCTCGAAGCCGTTGATCTTGGCGCCCTCGGCGTTCAGCGGGCCACGCACCTCGACCTGCTCGGTGATGCCGTTGTTCTCCATCTCGCGGAAGTAACTCCCCACCTGAATGTAGTCGTCGAACTCCTTGTGGAACACGGCGAAAGAGGCCGACCCCACGTCGGCAAAATACCACTCGAGTGAGGCGTCAAACTGCGTCGCAACAATGGGCGCGAGGAACGGGTTCTGGGCTCCACCATTGTAGTAGACGTCTGCCCCGACAATTTCGCCGTCGCCGTCCTTGATCCAGAGCGGGTCGCTCGCATCGTTCTGGTCAGGCAGGGTCGCACCCACACCGATGTAGTTGCGCAGGTTGCCGATATCGGGGCGCGCCATGGCCCGCGATGCCGCAAAGCGCAGCAGCCATTCGTCGTTGAACTCGAACTTGATGTTGAAGCTGGGCAGCCAGTTCTCGTGGGTCTTCGTGGACACGTCGAGCGGCTGCGCACCGTTCTGGAAGTTGAAATCGGTTTCCGATATGTAGCAGCCGATCGTGTTGGGCACCGACGGCGCCGGCTGACCCGGCTCGGCCTCGTTCGGGTAACACGCAAGATTCTCAAAGGCACGCGGCAGCGGGTTGCGAATCTGCTCGCCCGGGTTGTTCGGATCGTCCACGAGCTCATAGAACAGGGCCGAATCCATGAGCGGGAAGCTCACGCCACCGCGGCTCTCGATGTCGGTGCGTACGTAGCGCACGCCGACGTTGCCGCTGATCGGCACGCCGAACAGGTTGGCGTCACCGCCGCCGTAGTTGAGCTGGATGTAGAACGCCGTGGACTCCTCGGTCACGTCGGCGATCTCGGCCGGGGTGTAGCAGGTTCCCGGAATCTCGGCCGCACGGTCACCCACGTTGGAACAGATGGGGTCCCAGGCATTGGCGAGGCCGATCGACGGGCCGCCCATGGCATTCGCCCACTCCTCCTGGTTCTGCAGCACACCCATGTTGGCGAAGACGAAGGTATTGGGCGTGATCGCGCCGCCACCGTAAAAATCAGAATTGAACGTGCGCGTCTCGTAAGAGCCTTCCGGGTAACCGAGGAAGCCGGTATCGCCCGCCGTATCGGGTTCATGCCGATCGAGGTTCCAGTAGGCCGCGCCATTGCCGGTCCAGACATTGGACACGTTTTGCCAGTTATAGCCGCTCCACTGCACCTGTTGGTTGCGATCGGCATATCGTGTGCCGACCTTGAGCGACTCCATCCAGCCCGAATCGAGATCGAACTCAAAGTCGGCGCGCAGCGCCAGCTCATCGCCCTCGCTGTCTTCGACGTGGTCCATGATCGAGCGGATGTAGTAGTTGTTCGGGTTTTCGAAGCCACCCGGCGACTGGTTGACGTTGAGCGGATCGAGCAGCGCCATTTGCGGGCGCGCGCCCGTCAGGTCGATGTCGGCGACGGCGAAGGTCCAGAACGTAACCTCGATGTCGTAGTTCTCGACGGTCGAGTCGATGTACTGGACGTCGAAGTTGGCCCGCCAGGTGTCGCTCGGCGCCCACTGCAGGTTGAAACTCAGGTCCTGGGTCATGTTCTGGTTGTTGTTCGAGCGCGTGCCGGTCGCGGTGTCGATGCCGCGCAGCGGGGGCTCACAGCCGTTCCAGCCGTAGCAAGCATTGACCATGTTCTGGCCGGCCGCGTTTTGCGCGAAACCGGCTGCCTCAGTATTGTCGTTACCCCACCATCCCGTGCCTCTCGTGATGACGCCCGACGTGAACATGCCGTTGCTGTCGAACGTGAACGGGTCACTGCCGGGCAGCGGTACCGGGATGATCGTGTCGTTCGTGTAGTTGATCGAGTCGGCCGCAGGTGAACCCGTGTGCTCAAAAAACAGGCTTTGGCCGAACGACTCGTCGAACGGCGAGGTCTGGATCAGGTACTCCTCCCAGGCGTTGTCGTATTCCGAACGGTTGTACTGGGCCGTCAGCCGCAGCGTGTCGGCCTCGTTGGCCCACTGCAGCGCAGCGGATACGCCGAGGCGCTCGCGATCGAAAAGGTTGTCGAGTCCACGGACGATGGCTGGCATGTAGACCAGCGACGGGGCGTCGGGACCGTAGCCGTCTCGGATACGGTTCTGACGATAGAGCTGCAGGCCCTCGGTGCGTGTCTTGACGTGGGAATAGGCCGCATTAACCATGACACCCAGTTCGCCACCGCTGTCGAGATCCCAGCGCGTGCTGTAGAGACCCGAGAGTTCCGGCGTCCACTCCTCGGAAATGTCGCCGTAGTTGTAGCCGCCCGACATCGCAAAAGTGTTCGGGTCCTGGTCGAACGGCAGGCGCGTGCGCATGTTGACCGTGCCCGCGATGCCGCCCTCAATGAGTTCGGCCATCTGGTTCTTGTAGGTATCGACGCCGGCCATCAGCTCGGGGGAGACGTCACCCCAGCTCAGGCCGCGCGAGGAGTTCGCGCTGAACGAATCGCGGCCGTTGAACTCGGTGCGCACCTGGTTGAGGCCGCGGACGATAACGCCGGAGGGTTCGGCCGAAAAGTGGGCCGTATCGGAGCTTGCCGCAAAACGATTGACCGTGATGCCGGCGACGCGCTGCAGCGCTTCCGCGACCGACTTGTCGGGGAAGTCGCCGATGTCGGCGGCCGTAATGGTGTCGACGACCGTATCGGCATTGCGCTTGAGTGCCTGCGCATCCATCAGGCTCTGGCGAATGCCGACCGTGATGATTTCCTCGATCGGTTCGTTCGCTGCGCTGGACGTCGTGCCCTCCGACTCTTCGGTCGAATCGTCGTCCTGCGCCATGGCTGCGCCGGAAGTCAGGCCGGCCAGAGCGGTCGCCGTTAGCAGTCTCTTCATGAAGAAATCTCCCGTGTTGGACTCTCTTGGGTGGAGCACGCCGAAAACGCTACTTCGCTGCGCCACGAATGAAAAGCGCCTCGCGACGGCCCGCGCAAGGAGGCGGAAATCTCCGCAAGCGCTCTTATGTAGGCTAAAAACCAATCTGTGGAGGAACCTGCAATGTGGCGAGCCCTTATTCTCGCTGTCGGCGTGACGGTCGCGGCGCCCAAGTACCTCGACAGGCATGGCGCGCCGGAGCGGCCCGCCG
>JARRMH010000339.1:0-3876 GCA_037386205.1 Woeseiaceae bacterium
ATCAACCTGCAGATCGACCAGGATCTGCTGGCAATCGCCGTGGAAGACGACGACGGCCTCGCCTCCACGATCGTCATTCCCGAAGACGCCGCCGCGGAAAGCCTGGTCGAGTCGCCTGAACTGTCAGACGACGCGCCTGCCCCGACGAGCGAGGCGTCAGGGGAAGGCGATGACGACGACGGCGACAGCTATGCGTTCGAGTTTCCGCTGCCAGACTCCGACGAGGGCTTCGAAACCATCATCATGGAAGGCGAGTTCGTGCGGTCCGAGCTCGATCAGCAAAAGCTGGCCGCCGACGCGGCCGCGGCCGCCAGTCTTGCCGGAGCGGCCGCCGCCGAACGCGAAGCAGAGGAAAACGCACGCAAGAGCAAGGTCAACTACAAGCTCGTCGCCGGGATTGTCGTCCTCGCTCTGCTGCTGGTCGGGCAATACCTGCATCAGTCTCGTGAGTCGCTGGCAACCATTCCGGCATTCAACAGCGTGGTCGGTCCCGTGTACCGTGCTATCGGCCAGCCGTTGTCGCCTGCGTGGAACGTCGCGGGCTGGCGCTTCGAGGCCACGCGAGGCAGCACCGACGACGAAGGCAACGACCTGACCATCTACTCACGCATCGGCAACAGACCGGTTTGAAGAGACCATCGGCAGCCGGATACTCGATCCCGCCGACTACCTGGCGAACGATCTCGATCCGCGCGATCTTGTCGAACCAGGCGCCAACTTCAATGCAGCCATAACGATTCAGTCACCGACGGATCAAGCCACGGGCTTCAAGCTGAACGTCTGCTACCGCGAGTCCGGCGGGGACCTGCGCTGCGCCATCGATGACTTCAAATAGGCCGCTCTGCATCGGGCCGTACCAGCTTTCGAGCCCTTTCGTGCTGGCCCCCATGGCGGGCGTCACGGACGGCCCGTTCCGACGCCTGTGCCGCCGCTTCGGCGCCGGCATGACCACCTCGGAGATGACCACGGCTGACACCGGTTTGTGGCAATCGGCCAAGTCACGTCACCGTCTCGACCTCGATCTCGATGCCGAACCCGTCGCCGTCCAGATTGCGGGATCGGAGCCGGCACAAATGGCCCTGGCGGCAAGGGCCTGCGCCGAACGCGGCGCCCAGATCATCGACATCAACATGGGGTGCCCCGCCAAAAAGGTGTGCCGCCGGGCAGCCGGTTCGGCGCTGCTGCGTGACGAGAAACTGGTTGCCACGATACTGGAAGCCGTGACCAGCGCCGTCAACGTGCCGGTGACGCTCAAGTATCGTACCGGCTGGGACCGCGCGAATCGCAACGCCGTGCGTATTGGCCGCATTGCCGAAAATGCCGGCATCGTGGCGCTGGCGATCCACGGACGCACGCGGGCCGACGGTTATCGCGGCGAGGCGGAATACGAGACGATCGCGCGCGTCAAACAAAGCGTCGGCATACCGGTCATCGCCAACGGAGATATAACGACTTTAGAGAAGTCGCTTGAAGTTTTGCGCCTAACTGGTGCTGACGGCTTGATGATCGGAAGAGCCGCACAGGGCAGGCCCTGGATCTTTCGCGAACTCAAACAACTCATCGATCCGCTTGCGGAAAGTACGCAGCTTGGCAAACGGGAATTGCGTGATATCATGCTCGGCCACCTGGATGGACTGCACCGGTTTTATGGGGAGTACACCGGCGTCCGGGTGGCTCGCAAACATCTGACCTGGTACTGCCGACACCTGGATGGCGCCGACGATTTCCGGCATCAGGTGGTGCGCGTTGACACCGCTTCGGAGCAAGTTCGGCTGACGAAGCAGTATTTCCTGGGGATTGAAATAAGTGGCACGCAAGAAGAAAAAGGACGACCAGAAAAAACTCGGGACGAACGACAAGAAGCCGCTTTGTAAACACACCGAAGATGCTCTGCGGAGCTATTTCGCCACGCTCAACGGCGATCAGCCAGGTGACTTGTACGAATTCGTCATCAGCGAAGTCGAGCGTCCCTTGTTCAAGGCCGTAATGGATTACACCGCGGGCAACCAGAGCCAGGCTGCCGGAATTCTCGGCATCAATCGCGGGACCCTGCGCAAGAAACTCAGAACCTATTCGCTCATCCAGTAAGCCCGAGCAGGTGCATTCATGTTCAACGTACGACGCGCGCTCGTCAGTGTTTCTGACAAGCGTGGCCTGATTCCTTTCGTTACGGGCCTCGCCGATCTCGGCATCGAGGTCCTGTCCACGGGCGGCACCTGCCGCCAGCTTCGCGAGGCCGGTCTCGAGGTCGTCGAGGTTGCCGACAAGACCGGGTTTCCGGAAATCATGGACGGCCGGGTAAAGACGCTGCATCCCGTGATCCATGGCGGACTGCTCGGCCGGCGCGGTACAGACGAGGCTGTCATGGAGGAACACGGCATCGACCCGATCGACCTGCTCGTGGTCAACCTGTACCCGTTCGAACAGACCATCGCCCGCGCGGACGCGACTGTTGCCGACGCCATCGAAAACATCGACATCGGTGGACCGGCAATGATTCGCGCGGCCAGCAAGAATCACGATGGCGTCGCTGTTTGCGTCAGTCCCGACGACTACGAGGAGGTGCTGGCGAAGTTACAGGCCGACGGATTGTCGCTCGAGGATCGCCGTCGGCTTGCCGCCAGGGCCTATGCCCACACGGCCAGCTACGATACGGCGATCACGCGATACCTGTCGACGACGCTTGGCGACGACGTGCTCGGTGAGCGCTTTCTCTATGCCGGCAAGTTGTCGGAGAAACTGCGCTATGGCGAAAACCCGCATCAGGACGCCGCCTTTTACGTCGACCAACAGGCGACAGCGGGCTCGCTGGCAACCGCAAGGCAACTCCAGGGCAAGGCCCTGTCCTACAACAACATCGCCGACAGCGACGCGGCGCTCGAGTGCGTCAAGCAATTCGATGCGCCGGCCTGCGTCATCGTCAAGCACGCCAATCCATGCGGCGTCGCGGTGGCGGCGGATATCCTCGATGCGTACGACAAGGCATTCCGGACCGACCCGACGTCGGCGTTCGGCGGTATCATCGCGTTCAATCGCCCACTCGATGCGAAGACCGCCGCAGCGATCGTCAAGCAGCAGTTCGTCGAGGTCATCATTGCGCCGGAGATCGACGAGGAAGCGCTCGCGGCGTGCGCAGTGAAGAAGAACGTGCGCGTGCTGGAGACCGGCGCCTGGGCTGCAGGCCCGACCGGATTCGGGGACAAAGCCCCTACTGCACCGTCTTTCGATTTCAAGAAGGTCTCGGGAGGACTGCTCGTGCAATCCTCTGACACCGGCACCATTACTGCGGACGACCTGCGCGTCGTCACCGAGAAAACGCCGACGCCGGAACAGCTCAAGGACCTGCTGTTCGCCTGGACGGTCGTGAAGTACGTCAAGTCGAACGCCATCATCTTCTGCAAGGACAATATGACGATCGGCATCGGGGCCGGTCAGATGAGCCGCGTCTATTCGACGAAGATCGCGGCGATCAAGGCAGCTGACGAGGGACTCGAGGTGGCCGGATCGGTGATGGCCTCAGATGCATTTTTTCCCTTCCGCGACGGCATCGATGCGGCTGCCGAGCACGGTATTACCGCGATCATTCAGCCCGGCGGCTCGATGCGCGACGAGGAAGTTATCGCGGCAGCCAACGAACACGGCCTCGCGATGGTCTTCACGGGCATGCGGCATTTTCGTCATTGAGACAGCAGGAGGGCCCGCAGGGCCGAATTCAGTCGGGGCCAAAGCCCCTCCTACCGTGGGGATGATATGAAGATACTGATCATAGGCTCCGGTGGCCGCGAACACGCACTGGCGTGGAAATGCGCCCAGTCGCCGCGCGTCAGCGAAGTGCTGGTGGCACCCGGCAATGCGGGCACGGACCGCGAGGACAAG
>JARRMH010000340.1:0-5514 GCA_037386205.1 Woeseiaceae bacterium
CGGCCGACCACCTTCACCCAAGGGCGTTGACCACTCCGGTCAACGCCCTTATTCTTGCCAGCTTTTGTTAACCTTGGGAAAATCCCAATGCCCACGATCGTCTACATTACGCCCGACGGCACACGCCGCGAAGTCGAGGTCGAAAATGGCTATTCCGTCATGGAAGGCGCCATCAACAACAACATACCCGGGATCGTCGCCGAATGCGGTGGCGCCTGTGCGTGTGCAACCTGCCACAGCTACATTGATGATGCCTGGCTCGATAAACTTCCACCAATGGACGATATGGAAGACAGCATGCTCGAGGCGGCGTTCGAGCGTAAAGCCAACAGTCGCCTGACGTGCCAACTCGAAGTCTCGGACGAGCTCGACGGACTGGTCGTGCACGTCGCCGAAAACGACTATTGACGGCCAACTGCGACCGGAGGATTTCGTGACCATAGCAACAGGCGATCGTATGCCGGACGGTGAGTTCACCGTGATGCGCGATGGTGAACCGGTCAACCTGACGGCGACCGACTTGTTCACGGGCAAGAAAGTGGTGTTCGTCTCGGTGCCCGGCGCATTCACACCGACCTGCTCGATGCAACACATGCCGGGACTCGTCGAGCACGCCGATGCGATTCTCGCAAAAGGCGTCGACACGATCGCCTGCGTTGCGGTAAACGATGTTTTCGTGATGTCCGCCTGGGGACGCCACCTCGGTGCAGGTGACAAGATCACGATGCTTGCCGATGGCAACGGAGACTACACGCGCGCGCTCGGTCTGGAACTGGACGGGCGCAAAATTGGCCTCGGCATCCGCGGTCAGCGCTTCGCGATCATTGCGGAAGACGGCATCGTCACGCACCTCGCGGTCGAAGAACCCGCGTGTTTCGATGTTACGAAGGCCGAATCGATCCTCGAGATGCTCTAGCGCGGGTCACCCGTCCAGCACGTCCGTCAGTTCCGGCACGACCTTGAACAGGTCGCCGACCAGCGCAAAATCAGCCACTTCAAAGATCGGCGCTTCCTCGTCCTTGTTGATAGCGACGATCGTACCGGCGTCCTTGATGCCGGTCATGTGCTGGATGGCGCCGGAAATCCCGACCGCAATGTAAAGCTCCGGAGCGATGATCTTGCCGGTCTGCCCGACCTGCATGTCATTGGCGCAGTAACCGCCGTCCACAGCGGCTCGCGATGCCCCGACGGCCGCGCCGATGGCATCGGCCAGTTTGTAGATCAGCTCGAAATTTTCTTCGCTGCCAAGGGCGCGGCCACCGGCAACGACCCTGGATGCCGTCTGCAGATCCGGGCGATCGCTGGACGCGGCCGCGAGCTCGATATACCGCGTGTGTTCGGGCAGTTCGACATCCGCCGGGATCGACTCGACGTCCGCAGAATTGCCGCCGGGCGCTGCCGGCCACGATGCGACACGAACCGTCGCGACGACCGGCACCTCGGCAGGCGCCTCGACCGTCACGATGGCATTGCCGGCATAGACGGGCCGCTGGAACGTGTGGCTGCCTGCCACGCTCATGATGTCGCTGACCTGGTTGACGCCGAGCAGCGCCGCGACTCGCGGCATCAGGTCCTTGCCAAAGGTTGTCGAGGGTCCGAAAACATGGCTGTAATCTTTCGCGATCGCAGCAACCTGGGGTGCGAGCACGGCCGAAACCGCATGCTCGTTCTCGGCTCTCTCGATCGTGAGAACGCGGGCGACCGAGGATATCTCGGCGGCCTGGGCGGCGACCGGGCCAACATCAGAGGCCATCACCACCACGTCGATTTCGGCGCCGTCGATCGCAGCAGCACAGCTCACGCACTTGGCGACGCTCGGATTCAGAACCGAACCATCGTGTTCGGCAACTACCAGGATCTTCGTCATTACAGGAGCCCCTTGTCTTTGAGGGCAGAAACAAGTTCGGGTACGTCGGCAACGGTAACGCCGCGCTGGCGACCTTCAGGAGGCACAAAGCTCAGCTCCTTCACCGCCGGGCCGGGTTCAAGGTCGAGGTCCGCGAGCGGCACCTCGTCGAGCGGCTTCTTCTTGGCCTTCATGATGTCGGGCAACTTCACGTATCGCGGCTCATTGAGGCGCAGGTCGGTCGAGATGACGGCCGGCAGGTCGACTTCGATCGTTTCCAGTCCGGCGTCGACTTCTCGCGTCACGCGCGCCGTGTCGCCGTCCAGCTCGAGTACCGAGGCGAACGTTGCCTGCGGCCGGCCCCAGATCGCGCCCAGCATCTGCGGAATCTGGTTGTTGTCGCCGTCGATCGCCTGTTTGCCCAGCAGCACGAGGCCCGCGTTTTCCTTCTCGGCGAGTGCCTTGAAGACCCGTGCCACGCTCGACCTCATCGAAAGGGTTGATGCTCATCTTGACGCCCTCGGTCTCGACACCGGTGCCATCACTTTTGACCTGAACTCGCACGTTGTAGTCAACGACGCGCTTCAGGCCGACGATTATCTTGTCCACTTGTGACTCCCGAATTTCTTGCACAATGCGGGACCCGCCCGCCGCTTGGTATTGTCCAAGACTGGGTATGGCGGTACAAGGGTTGACGGCCCGGATCGCGGAATAACTGAAGATGATGGACAAAAGGATCCTGATAGTCGCAGAAATGCTCGAGAAACGCTTGCATGATCCGGACTGGGTGGCCGTCGATTGCCGTTTCGACCTCGGTGATCACCACGCCGGGCAGCGCGCCTTCGAGCGCGCACACATTCCAGGCAGTGTCTACCTCGATCTCGATCGCGATCTTGCCGGGCCGATCGGGACCGACTGCGGTCGGCACCCGCTTCCCGACGTTGGCCAGCTCGAAGCCCGGTTGGGCGAACTCGGCATAGGCAACGACAGCACGGTCGTCGTGTACGACGACAGCCACGGTGCGATCGCGGCGCGAGCGTGGTGGATTTTTCGCTGGCTTGGTCATGAGCGCGTCCGGCTGCTCGACGGCGGGCTGGCCCATTGGCTCAGCCTCGGCCTGCCGATCGAGTCGGGCACAACGCATCGCGTGCCCAGGGCCTTCGACGCCGCGCCGCGCTCCGAGCTGGTCGTCTCGACCGCTGAAATAGCAGCGACGCCGTCCGCAGCGCACGAACTCAACCTGCTCGATGCACGCGACCACACGCGGTTTCTGGGCGAACACGAACCGATCGACCCGGTGGCAGGCCACATTCCCGGTTCCCGGAACCTGCCGTTCACAACGTTCGTCAACTCTGACGGCACCTGGCGGAGCCTTGACGAGCGCAGGCAGCTGCTCCTCGACGCGCTCGGCGGCGACCCTGACGCCAGCTGGTGTGTGATGTGCGGCTCCGGGGTCTCGGCGTGCCTCCTGGCGCTTTCCGGGGTCGAGGCGGGCCTCAGGGAGCCTCGGGTCTATGTCGGGTCCTGGAGCGAGTGGATCCGCGATGACACCCGACCGATCGCAACCGGCGAGGCCTGACGGGGACCGGCGCCGGGCCTGCGGAATTGGCGTAAACTTAATCGCTCTCGGCAGTCTAAAAGGGAGCCCGGGGCAGACGGAGCGACGCGCGCATGTTGTTTCTGCGCAACACACAGCCTTTTGAAAAAATGAAGTGGATACAATTATTTATTGCTCTTACTTCATGCATTGTCACAGCATGCGCGAGCAATCCCGAGGGCAGCAACGAGGGCAGCAATCAGCGCGGCGATTGCATCCGCCAGTCAAGTATCCGAGGATACCGGGTACTGGATGAGCAGAACCTCATTGTCGAGGCATCCGGCCGCAAGAAATACCATGTGGCGCTGCAGCGTCGGGCATTCGGCCTGCGCAGCAGCTGGGCGATCGGTTTCGTCGATTCACCGACAGGGCGCGTCTGCGCCGGCTTCAGTGAAATCGTGTTCGACGATCGCAGTGCCGGTGGACCGATTCGTGTCGCTGCGGTGAGGCAACTGACGCCCGCAGAGGAGGAAAACCTTCTCATCCAGTTCGGCTTGAAAGAGCCCGAGGTCAAACCCATGCCGGTGCCACAGGAAGTACAGGGCGCCGACATTGAAGAGCTGGACCCGGACGCCGACGAGTAATCGGCGCGCGCCCGGGTCACGCAATCCGCAATCTCCGTGCGGACCCGCCCGGCCAGCCGATTCGGCTGGCCGGGTTTTTTCTGCCGCGGAATCCGCTACTCTCTTGGCCCCATGAGTGAGGCGCTACAGGGCATCAAGGTTCTCGATCTCAGCCGCGTCCTCGCAGGGCCCTGGGCAGGTCAGCTGCTGGGCGATTACGGCGCCGATGTGGTCAAGGTGGAGCGGCCGGACAGCGGAGACGACACGCGTAACTGGGGCCCGCCATGGCTGGGGACCGAATCGGCCTACTTCCTGTCGACTAACCGTAACAAGCGCTCGGTAACGGCGGACCTCTCGACAGCCGGCGGGCGCCGGGTGGTCCGGGCACTGGCACTCCAGGCGGATGTCGTGATCGAAAATTTTCGCGTCGGCGCGCTGGCGCGTTTCGGGTTGGCAGAGGACGAACTGATGCGCGACAACCCGGGTCTCGTCCTGTGCTCGATATCGGCGTTCGGGCGCACCGGTAGCCGGGCTGCGGAACCCGGTTACGACGCGATGATGCAGGCATCCGGCGGGCTGATGAGCATCACGGGCCCGGACGATGATGCAGGCGGCAGGCCGCAGAAGGTCGGTGTCGCTATTGCCGACATTATGGCCGGCATGTACGCCGTCAGCGCGATTCTCGCGGCGCTGGTTGCTCGCGAGCGCAGCGGGCGGGGGCAACGCATCGAGGTGCCCCTCTATGACAGCCAGGTGGCGTGGCTCGCCAACCAGGCGATGAACTATCTCGTCGGCGGCGAGGTTCCGGGCCGCCTGGGAACGGCGCACCCGAATCTCGTCCCGTACCAGGCTTTCGCGACCCGCGACGGTGACCTGATGCTGGCGGTGGGTAACGATCGCCAGTTCCGCGCATGCATGGAGTGTGTCGGACTCGAGGCGCTCGGCCGGGATGAACGTTTTGCGAACAATGACGCGCGGGTTCAAAACCGCCGGGAACTCATCGGCATACTGGGCCCAAGGCTCGAGCGAGAGAACACCGATTACTGGCTGGACAGATTCTCTCGATACGATGTGCCCGCCAGCCCGATCAACGATATCGGAGAGGTCCTGTCCGGATCATTCGCACAGGAGCGAGGGCTCGTGCGATCGGTTGAGAATGCGTCCGGCGATGCGGTCCCGCTGGTCAGGAATCCGGTCGCTTTCGAAGACACGCCGGTTGCATACGACCGGGCGCCGCCGTTGCTCGGCGAACACACGGGAGAGGTATTGGCGGAATGGTTGGGGTACTCTCCACAGCAGATCGATGCGCTGCGCCGGGAGGCAGCGATCTAGTCCGGACTGAATCACGGCATACCGACATGGAACAGCAAATTCAAACCAGCACGGCGCTCGGGAGAGTACGCTACGAGATCCGTGGCCAGCTCGCCAACCGCGCGCTCGAACTCGAAAAACGCGGCTACGAGATCATTTCGCTGAATATCGGCAACCCCGGGCTGTTCGGTTTTCGT
>JARRMH010000341.1:0-10377 GCA_037386205.1 Woeseiaceae bacterium
CCGCCGGGACGAGGACATCCGCGAGATCGCTGCTATAGCGGCGACCCATTTCGACCATTTCATTTGCCGCTGCGACGACAACCGTCGCGGTCGCGGCGATGACGAGGTCGCGGTCATGCTCAAGAACAAGCTGCTCGAGGAAGGGGTTCCCGCGGATCGCATCGAGGTCGTTCCCGATGAACAGGAGGCGACTTCCACGGCGCTCGAAATGGCGGCGCCCGGCGACCTGGTCCTGGTGCTCGGCGACAACGTCAAACGCGCATGGAAGCAGATCATCTACTTCAATTCGGGCGCACACAGCGAGAGTCCGCCGAAGAAATCGGCTACGCCGGTCAACCTGCCCGACGTATCGGGCTTCGATTTTGCGGACGACATCGAGATCATCAGCGATGAGCGCGGCGTGCGCATCGCGCGGGAGGAGGGCGACTAGCGCGCGGCCATGGAATTCATCGACGCGCGCAGACTGACGGGACCCAATGCCGTGTTCGACAGCATTGGGTCGGTCCTCGACGTCGCGTGTTCGCCCGAGGACGCGGAGCGACTGATTCCGGTCTGGGCCGAGCAGGTCGGACGCATGCTCGAGACACTGGACTGGCCTTCGGCCGAGTTTGCTTATCGTCGTCTCGAGGGCGGGGTCAGCCTCGCGTTTTCCGCGCCGATCGACCAGCTCTACACGGCCTCCGAGATCAACGAATGGGCATGGGCCGCGAGCGCATTCGAACTCGATCAAAGCAACGATGAGCCGGATTTCGACGCGGCGGTCGCCGCGATCCGCGGCGCGGCGGCGGACGAGGCCAACGTGGAATTGATGTGGCTCGTGGACGAGGCGGCCGCGCGCGGCAAGACGCTGCTATGGGACGACGACGAGGTTTCCGTGGGGCTCGGCAGGTGGTCCCGGACCTGGCCCGTTCGCGAGATTCCCGATGAGTTGCCCTGGGACGAGTTGCGCGATATTCCCGTCGGCATCGTCACGGGCACGAACGGCAAGACGACGTCTGTCCGTCTCGCGGGACACATACTGCGAACGGCGGGCCGTGACGTCGGCGTCAGCTCCACCGACTGGATTGCCGTCAATGAGCGCATCATCGACCGCGACGACTGGTCGGGCCCGGGCGGCGCGCGTGCCGTGCTGCGCCAGCGGGATATCGACGCGGCAATTCTGGAGACGGCCCGCGGCGGCCTGCTGCGGCGCGGACTCGGTGTCGAGCGCGCTGAGGCGGCGCTGATCACCAATATCAGCGAGGATCATCTCGGCGACTTCGGCTCGCGCAATCTCGAGGAACTGCTGGCGATCAAGTGGGTGGTGAGTCATGCCGTTCGCGAGGCCGGCAAACTCGTCCTCAATGCCGAAGACCGGAGGCTGGTCGAAAAAGCCGGGAACTACGATGGCGAGATCGTGTGGTTCAGCCTCGACCCGCGGCACGATGTCGTCGCGAATCATGTCGCAGCCGGCGGCGTGGCATTCGTGCTCGAGGAAGGCGAGCTGTGCCGCGTGGACGACCGGCAACGACAAGTCATCTGCCGGGCTGAGGACGTGCCTGTTGCGATGAACGGCGCGGCCCGGCACAACGTTGCCAACGCCCTCGCGGCGGCCGCACTCACCTCGTGCATGGGCGTCTCGACCGACGACATCGCGGCGGGGCTGAAGACGATGCGACAGGACGAGAACCCCGGCCGTTGCAATCTCTACTCCCTGAACGGCTTCAAGGTGCTGATCGACTTCGCCCACAATCCCGCCGCCATGGCGGCGCTGTTCGACATGGCGCGGGCCATCCCGGCGGAGCGCCGGGTGCTGTGCTTCGGGCAGGCGGGGGATCGTACCGATGAGCTGATCCGCGAGCTGGCGCGCGACGCCTGGGCTATCGGGCTCGACCGAATCCTCGTTTCGGAACTGCCCAAGTATCATCGCGGCCGGGAGCACGGCGACGTGTTCCGGATCATCCGCGACGAGTTGCTGGCATCCGGGGCGAACGCCCGGCAGATCGGGTATCACGAAGAAGAGCTGGAGTCGTTCGAGGACGCGATCGGCTGGGCCCGGCCCGGCGATCTCGTCATCATGCTGGCGCTCGGCGGGGCGCGCCCCGTGCAGGAACGCCTCGCGGAACTGGGCGCGGAGTAATGCCGGGGGGCTGTGGCTACTCGAGGCTGAGCAGCTTGTTCCAGTGCTTGTTCTCGATCGGCATGACCGACAGCCGGTTACCCTTGCGGGTCAGGATCAGGCCATCGAGGCCCGGGGCCTCCCTGATCTCGGACAACGTGATCGTGCGGTCCAGCTTGCGCACGAACTCGACGTCGACGAGACACCAGCGCGGGTCATCTTCGCTGCTCTTTGGATCGTAATATTTCGACTTCCTGTCGAACTGGGTCGGGTCGGGGTAGGGCGCGCTGGCCACTTTCATGATGCCGACGATACCCGGTTCCTTGCAGTTGGAATGATAGAAGAAGGCCTCGTCGCCGATCTTCATGTCATCGCGCATCATGTTGCGCGCCTGGTAATTGCGAATACCGTCCCAGGGCTCCCGCCCGTCACGTTCGAGATCGTCGATGCTGTAGGTATCGGGTTCGGACTTCATCAACCAGTAAGCCATTCTCTTGATTTTCCCCGGCGCGCAAGAAAGTGCCGGATTCTAGCACGCGATCCGGACGCGATTTGCGCCAGACCGCATGGTAGGATTGCGCCTCGGTCACTCGTACCTCATTCGGGGAGGATTCGGTCAGGTGGCAAATACGCTGGCCAATATTTTTGGCAAGTCGCCGGTTCAGCCGCTCGAACGGCACATGAATATCGTGTACCGCTGCGCCAAGAAACTGCGACCTTTCGTCAACGCCGTGATCAAGCGGGACCTCAAGCGCATGGCCAAGGCGCGGGCCGAGATCGAAACGCTGGAGAATGAAGCGGACGACCTCAAGAAGGACATCCGCCTCAACATGCCGAAAAGCCTGTTCATGCCGGTGCCGCGAGAAGACCTGCTCGAACTGCTTCTCGTTCAGGACAAGATCGCCAACAGGACGCGGGATGTATCGGGCATTATTTTCGGACGCGAGATGAAGATCCCGAAGGCGATTGCGAAGCAATACGTCGAGTTCGTGGGCTGCAATATCGAGGCCGCCAAGCAGGCGCGCAAGAGCGTACGGGAGCTGGACGAATTGTTCACGGCCGGATTCAAAGGGGCCGAGGTCGCTCTGATCGCCGAGCTCATCGAGGAGCTCGACCGCCTGGAAACACTTACAGATGAGCAGCAGACCGAGCTGCGAGCGGATCTCTTCAAAATCGAAAAAGACCTGGACCCGGTCAATGCTGCGAGCGGATCTCTTCAAGATCGAGAAAGACCTGGACCCGGTCAATGCACTGTTCCTGTACCAGGTGATCGAACTGACCGGAGAAGTAGCTGACATGGCCGAACGCGTCGGCCGACGCCTGGAGCTGTTGCTCTCTTAGAATTGAAATAAGAATAATTCGGGAATGCCCTGCATACCCGGGTAACTGATAATGGATGCACAACTCGTATACATCGGCCTGGCAGCCGCTTTCGGCCTGTTTATGGCTTGGGGAATCGGCGCCAATGACGTGGCCAATGCCATGGCCACGTCGGTGGGGTCCAAGGCACTGACGATTCGCCAGGCGATCGTGGTTGCCGCAATTTTCGAGTTCCTCTGTGCCGTGCTGGCAGGCGGCGAGGTCACGTCGACGATTCGCAAGGGCATCGTCGACGTCGAGTTATTGTCGGGTACTCCCGAACTTCTGGTCTACGGGATGCTGGCCGCCCTGCTGGCGGCGGCCGTCTGGTTGCTGATCGCCTCGACCAACGGCTGGCCGGTATCGACGACGCACTCGATCGTCGGCGCGATCGTCGGATTTGCCGCAGTCGGTATCGGTGTCGACGCCGTGCAATGGGGCAAGGTCGGTACCATCGTCATGAGCTGGGTCGTGTCGCCGGCGACGGCGGGCCTGATCGCCTACCTGATTTACCGCAGCGTGCAGCGATTAATCCTCACGCACGACGACCCCTTGCGCAGGGCCAAGCGCTACGTCCCGGTCTACATGTTCCTGGCCGCTTTCACCATTTCGCTATTTTCTATTCTCAATGGCCTCAAACACGTCGGCCTGACGATCGGCCTTCGCGTATGTTACCTGCTGGCAACCGCGATTGCGGTCAGCATCGCGCTCGTCGGCGCTTTTTTCATCAACCGCATCGAGCCGGACCCCAAAGCGGAGAAGAAGCAGCACTTTGTGACGGTCGAGCGCGTGTTCGGTGTGCTCATGGTGATAACGGCTTGCGGCATGGCTTTCGCGCATGGCTCGAATGACGTAGCCAATGCGATCGGGCCGCTGGCCGCGGTCGTGAGTATTGCTCACAACGGCTCGATTGCCGCGCAGTCGGCGCTGCCGAGCTGGGTGCTGTTACTCGGCGGTGCCGGTATCGTGGTGGGGCTCGCAACCTACGGTCGCCATGTCATTTCGACGGTCGGTCGCAAGATCACGCACCTGACCCCGAGCCGGGGGTTTGCGGCCGAGCTGGCGGCGGCGACGACTATTGTCATCGCATCAGGTACCGGGATTCCGATCTCGACGACGCACACGCTGGTCGGTGCCGTGCTCGGTGTCGGTATGGCGCGCGGTATCGATGCCATCGACCTGCGTGTGGTCGGCAGGATTTTCCTGTCGTGGATCGTGACGATCCCGGCGGGTGCGTTTCTCGCTATCCTGTTCTTCTTTATTTTCCGTGTCATTTTGCCGTAGGTGCCAGATGTTTGAACGCGCCCTGACCGGGTTGATTGCCTTGCTGATTACGGCCTGCGTCGGTGCACAGCAGGTAGCGAACCCGGAACCGGCACAGCCGTCGACGGCCACGCAGCCGCTTTACACGTACGCCGATTCGGCGCATCCGCAATCGTCGCCGGACGGTATGGTCGCGTCCCAGAACCGCTGGTCTTCCGCGATTGGCGCCGAGATTCTCGCGGCCGGCGGCAACGCCGTTGACGCTGCCGTGGCAACCGCGTTTTCGCTCGCGGTGACGCTGCCCCGCGCCGGCAATCTCGGCGGCGGCGGTTTCATGTTGTTGCACGACGCCGCTGCGGGTGAAGAGATCGCGATCGACTTCCGCGAGATGGCGCCGGTGGGTGCCACGCGCGACATGTTCCTCGATGAGAACGGCGAGGTCGACGAGCAAAAGGCGCGCTTCAGTCATCTGTCATCCGGTGTCCCGGGTACCGTCGCTGGCCTGTGGCATGCGCATCGCAACTACGGCCGGCTTCCCTGGAAACAGGTCGTCGAGCCGGCGGTTCGCCAGGCGCGCGAAGGCATCCAGGTCAGCTACGATCTTGCCGAGATCCTCGCGCGTAACAAGGCGCGCTACTGCACCAACGCGGTGACCTGCGGCTATTTTTACAAGCCCGACGGTTCGCCCTACGCGCCCAACGAGGTGCTCGTGCAGTCCGACCTGGGCGAGACGCTGCGCCTGATCGCGGAGCAGGGCGCGGATGCCTTCTACAAAGGCGAGATCGCGAGCAAAATTGTCGCGGAGATGGAGCGCGGCGGTGGATTGATCGACGCAGCATCGCTGGCCGCCTATCGCGTGCAGGAGCGCGAGGTGGTCCGCGGCACCTATCGGGGCTACGAGATCGTCAGCATGCCGCCGCCGAGCTCCGGCAGCGTGCACGTCGTGCAGATGCTGAACATTCTCGAGAACTTTCCGCTGGCCAAATTCGGCGCGGGCAGCGCCGATGCCATGCATGTCCTGGCTGAGGCGATGCGCCTCGCCTACGCGGATCGCTCGCGGCATCTCGGCGACCCGGATTTCTACGACGTGCCCGTCGACTGGCTGACCAGCAAGCCGTATGCGCGTGAACTCGCCGCTACGATCGACCTGCAGCGGGCGAAAAGCTCGCGCGACGTTGCGCCGGGCGTTGCGCCGGTGCCGGAAGGCGAGGACACGACGCACATTTCGGTGATCGACCGCGACGGGAACGTGGCGTTGATCACCTACACGATCAATTTTTCGTTCGGCTCCAGGGTCTCGGTGGCGGGCGCAGGTTTCCTGCTCAACAACGAAATGGTGGATTTTGTCGCCAAGCCGGGAGTCCCGAACGCGTTCGGACCGCGGTTCTGCAGCTGATCGTGAACGTCGTCGACCATGGCATGAACATCGCGGAGGCCACTGCCGCGCCGCGCATGCATCACCAGTGGTACCCGGACCAGTTATTCGTCGAACCCGGCGTCAGTCCCGACACGATTCGGCTGCTCGAGCAGAAGGGCCACAAGGTCGTGCAGCGCGGCACGATGATGGGCAGCCTGCAGACGGTCGGCTACCGTGACGGTGCGTTTCGCGGCGCGTCCGATACGCGCCGGCCCAACGCGGCCAGTATCGCCCCCGGCGGCAGGCAGTCCCAGTGAACAGTGCGGTCGCAATTTCTCCGGCAGCACGCCGCTACGCACTGGCGATCCTCACGATCGTTTACATGTTCAACTTCATCGACCGGCAGATTCTCGCGATCCTGCTGCCGGCGATCCGCGAGGAGTTCCAGGTCAGTGACGCCTGGCTCGGATTCCTGACGGGTCCTGCGTTCGCGATGTTCTATATCACGCTCGGTATCCCGATTGCCCGCTATGCCGATCGGCACAATCGCCGCAACCTGATCGCTCTCGCCGTGGCGCTCTGGAGCGGCATGACCGCGTTGTCCGGTCTCGTGACGAACTTCGTGCAGCTGGCGCTGGCACGCGTCGGCGTCGGTATCGGGGAGGCCGGCTGCAGTCCGCCCGCGCACTCCATGATTGCCGATTACTACCCGCCCGAGAAGCGCTCGACCGCGATGGGCGTCTACACGGTGGGGATCTCGGCCGGAATCATGCTGGCGTATCTGCTCGGCGGCTGGGTGGCGCACAACGTGGGCTGGCGCGAGGCGTTACTGGTCGTCGGTCTGCCCGGCCTGCTGCTCGCTTTGGTCGTGCGCACGACTGTCGCCGAGCCCATCCGCGGTCACTCGGAGGGCCGGGCAGCGACGCGCGAACGCCCCCCCTGGCGGGAAACGCTGGCTTTCCTGTGGGCGCGGCCGTCTTTCGTCCATATGACGGTCGCCGCGGGGCTGTCGGCGTTCGTGGGCTACTCGGTCGTCAATTTCCTGCCGAGGTTCCTCGTGCGCAGCTTCGGCATGAACGTCGCGACGCTCGGGCTGTGGCTCGGACCGATTCTCGGTATTGCGGGCGGGGCAGGTTTTTTCCTCGGCGGGTACGTGGCCGATCACCTGCCGTTCGCGGCCATGTTCCTGTCGGGCTCGTGGCTCGTCGCGATCCTGCTGTTCGTCGTGCCGGCCTGCACGTCCAACGTCTACCTTGCGCCGGTGCTCGCGCTGTCGCAGGGGCTCGTGTCGCTGCGGATGCGCGCCGTGACCTCGGCGCTGGCGCTGCTCGTCATCAACGTCATCGGCCTGTTGTTCGGCCCGCAGGTTACGGGCCTGCTGAGCACGGCGCTGGAGCCGCACTTCGGCGAGGAATCGATACGCTATGCGCTGCTTATCGTGGCCGTCGTCTTCCTGCCGTGGGCAGCGTTTCATTATTTCCGGGCCGCCAGGACCATCGACGACGACCTGGCCGGGGCAGCCGACAACGACTGAGCGCAGCCCCCGACGCTCGAGGGAATATACGCATTGACATATATATGACTTGTCATATATAACCTCGGGCGAGATGACGCCCGAGGCCCTGTTCACTGCACTTTCCGACGCGACCCGCCTGCGGGCACTGATGCTTATCCACGCGGAAGGCGAGGTCTGCGTCTGCGAGCTCACCTTCGCCCTGGAGGAGTCGCAGCCCAAGATATCGCGACATCTCGCCCTGATGCGCGAGGCGGGTATCGTCGCGACGCGCAGGGAAGGCACCTGGATGCACTACCGGATCGACCCCGGTCTGCCCCGTTGGGCGCTGGCCGTTGTCGCCGACACGCACGGTCACCTGCAGGCCCTGCCGCCGTACCGCGA
Organism: Woeseiaceae bacterium; assembly: GCA_037386205.1. GTDB lineage: Bacteria > Pseudomonadota > Gammaproteobacteria > Steroidobacterales > Woeseiaceae > UBA1847. Next base: position 7,975 of record JARRMH010000341.1, read on the forward strand.
CGATCGAGAGCGGCTGGCCGGCATGAGCAATCGCCCGGAGAGAGTGTGTGCCTGACCCGATACGCATCCTGTTCCTGTGCACGGGCAACTCGTGCCGCTCGCAGATGGCCGAGGGCTGGGCGAGGCGACTCGGCAACGGCCGGGTGAAGGCCGCGTCGGCCGGCATCGAGGCCCACGGCAAGAACCCGCGGGCCGTGGCCGTAATGGAGGAGGCCGGGATCGATATCTCGCAGCAGGAGTCCACGGTCGTGACCGACGCCATGATCGCGGCGGCCGATGTCGTCGTGACGGTCTGCGGCAACGCGGACGAGCATTGCCCGGTATTGCCGCCCGCAACCAGCAAGCTCCACTGGCCGTTGACCGACCCGGCCGCCGCGACCGGCGACGAGGCCGAGATCATGGCGCAGTTTCGCGCCACACGCGACGAGATCGAGGGCCGGGTCCGCGACTTGCTGGCCACGTACGCAGGCGACGGTAAATCGTGAGCACGTCAGTCGAATCTGCAGGGGCGCCCGGGATGCCGATTTTTGAACGCTACCTGACGGTCTGGGTCGCGCTCTGCATCGTGGCGGGAATCGCGCTGGGACAACTGTTCCCGCAGGTGTTCGCGACGCTCGGTGGCATGGAAGTCGCCCGCGTCAACCTGCCGGTCGCGGTGCTGATCTGGCTCATGATCCTGCCGATGCTGCTCAAGGTCGATTTCCGGTCGCTGCGCGATGTACGGCAGCACTGGAAAGGGGTCGGCGTGACGCTGTTCATCAACTGGGCGGTCAAGCCGTTTTCCATGGCGTTTCTCGGCTGGCTGTTCATTCGGAATGTATTCGCAGGCTGGCTGCCGCCTGACCAGCTCGACAGCTACATCGCCGGGCTGATTCTGCTCGCGGCCGCACCGTGCACGGCCATGGTCTTCGTGTGGAGCAATCTCAGCGACGGGCACCCCGGGTTCACGCTGTCGCAGGTAGCGCTCAACGATACGATCATGGTCGTCGCTTTCGCGCCCATCGTTGCCCTGTTGCTCGGCATTTCATCGATTCACGTGCCGTGGAACACGCTGTTCCTGTCCGTCGTGCTGTACATCGTATTGCCCGTAATCATCGCCGGCCTCTGGCGGCGTGCGCTATTGCGCAGGGAAAAGGGAGAGGTGAGGCTGCAGCAGCTCCTCGAGCGACTGCATCCCCTGTCGCTCTCGGCGCTCCTGATCACGCTGGTTCTTCTGTTCGGCTTCCAGGGAACCCAGATCATCCGGCAGCCGCTGATTATCCTGCTGCTCGCAATCCCGATCATCATCCAGGTGTATTTCAATTCCGGGCTGGCCTACTGGCTGAATCGCAGGTTCGGCGTGGCCCACTGCGTCGCAGCGCCGTCCGCGCTGATCGGAGCCAGCAATTTCTTCGAACTCGCTGTCGCGGCAGCAATCAGCCTGTTCGGCCTGCAGTCGGGGGCCGCGCTCGCGACCGTGGTCGGCGTGCTGGTAGAGGTCCCGGTCATGCTGTCGGTCGTCTGGATCGTCAATCGAACGAAACGCTGGTACGAAGCGCCCTTATGAGTGTGCCCCGGAGGATGATCGAAGAATAGAGGGCGTTGTGGGTGCGTTTATTTCTTGAACCAGGTTTTGTACACGGCTGAAGCCAGCCAGACCGCGAGCATCAGGACCCAGGCCCCGGTCACGAAAGCCGTATACGGTTCGGCATCCGGCCCATTGAGTCTCTGCAGGTACAGCAGTGTCATGGTGAGGGACACCACGACCCCGGCCCAGTTTAGCCATGGGAGAGTCAGGGTCTTTTCCAACCAGTCCATAATCTAGTCCGGCAGCGATTCAAGAATGACCGTCATGTTGCGCTTGTAGGCGCGCAGGGCTTTCCTGCCCAGCGCGGTCAGCTCGTAGACCGTCCGCGGCCGGTTGCCCGCGAACGATTTCTCGATCTTCACCATGTCGGCGTCGCCGAGCTTGTTCATCTGGACCGACAGGTTGCCCTTCGACATCCCGGTGAGCTTGAGCAGGTAGGTGAAATCCGTCCGCTTCACGACCGCCAGGAATGCGAGCAGGCGCAGCCGCGCAGGTTCGTGCAACAGATCGTCGATTGGTGGCAGTTCGATTCCGGCGTCCTCGTTCATCCCGAATCCTCAGGAAACCGGGTTGCTGCGCACGAAGCGGACGACGACAGACACCGCCAGCACCAGCATCGGTACGGATGCGAGGACGAGGATGTAGCCCGGCTCGAGGCCGTACCAGGCGCCACCGATTCCGGCGATCGCGAGGATTGCCGCATAGGTAATAAACCTTGGTGTCGAGACCAGGAACGCCGTGATGAGCGCAAGGACCGCCAACAGAAGGGCAGGCAGGCCGGCGACCAGCGTCACCGACAGGTCGAGGCCCAGGCGCGAGCGGGCGAGATAGAGAGC
>JARRMH010000342.1:0-5246 GCA_037386205.1 Woeseiaceae bacterium
TTGGCCTGGACCGTGACCTGACCGACCTCGATGATGTCGGAGGCGTCGCTCACCTCGTGCGCTTCGTTGAGCGCCCGATCGACCAGCTCCTCGACGCGCACCCCCAGGTCCATATCCAGGTCGTGCTCGTCGTACAGCAGGCGCGCCATCGGGTTAGTCATGATCACGCGCCCTTGCAGGTCGAAGACGATGACCGCATCCGCCACCGAGCGCAGGATCGCTTCCGTGCGCTCCTGCTGCTGGCGGATCTCTTCGGTGCGTTGGGCGACGCGCAGCTCCAGTTCGAGCGCCTGCTGGCGGGTTTCGATACGCTGGCGGTCGAGCTCCAGCTTGCGCTGCGCGAGCGACGCTTCTGCCTGTTGCAGCCGGTTGGTCAGTTCCGGGCTGTCGACCGTACCGAGGACCTGCCCGGCGGAAACCTGTTCACCCGCCTCGACCTGCAGCGTGATGGTTCCCGGCGCGGTGGCATAGAGTGTCGGACGGACCGCCGCGACGACCCGGCCCTGGACCGTGACGTCCCGCACCAGGTCGCCACGTTCGACTGCTGCCGTCCGGATACGGTCGTAGGGTACGCTGACAGTGGCATTGGCCCAGCGCTGTATCGAGGGCGCCGCAATGACGGCCAGCACGATGACGGCGAGCCCGATGCCGATGATTATCAAACGCTTGCGCCGCGGGTCGCGCGGTTCCAGCCGCACGTCCTGGGCCGAGGTATCGGCGATTTTCAGGGTTCTTTCCCCGCCGGACCGGGATCCGTCCTGTTGTTGTTCTGGTGTCATTTCTGCATTAGATGCGCCAGCAGGAAATTTCGTTTAATCCGATCAACGCCGTGTTCTTGCCGCAGCCAGCGGCGGCTCGCTCGAGCCGGCTGCTTTCAGCGCGCCCGGTCGTCCATGAGCAGCGCATCGAGGAAAGCGAAGGCTGCGTCGTTATCCGACTGGCCCAGCCAGAAAACGGCTTCCTTGCGCGTGTCCCAGTTGGCGTCGGACCGGACGACGTCCTGCAGGACCCGGACGGCATCCGCACCGGGATGCACCGCGATCGCGGCTATGGCCCCGGTCGTTGCCGGCGTGCGCGGCCTGATGAAGCGCCGCAGCCAGGCGATGCTGTCCGCAGCATCGATGGTGCCGAGATCGGTCGGCGTCGGCACGTTCCTGCGGCTGCAATGTAAATGCGGGATGTAGAACTCGCTGGGGCGACCGGATTCGATCAGCGCATGGATTTCGAGATCCTCTGTGCCCGCGATGTGCCATGAGTACCAGCCGTCGCTCGTGACCTGCAGCAGGTCGGAGCTGCGGGATTCGCTCGCCACGCCGGCCGCAAAGAGCGCCACGGCAAATGCCAGGTGAAGGAAAATCCGCATCACTGTTCCGCCAGCGCTTCGTCGATGATTTCGAGGATCCGGTCACTGCCGGTCGCAGCCAGGGCCTGCATGAGCTGGCGCTTCTCGGCTGCACTGTCGCTGGTGCGGTAGAGTTGCAGCATGGTCTCGTCGTCGCCGACGATAATGAGGCCCTGCAACGCTGCATCGCGCACAACCTGCGTATCGGAATTCCTGTAGGCATCGCGGAGAATCGAGGTGACGTCTTCCCCTTTGCCGGTGCCCGCGATGGCAAGCGCCTGAATCGCCTGCGCCTGCTGCTCGGGATTGCTGCCGTCCCTCACCAGTTCGAGCAGCGAGTCAACGTCGCCGGATATACCGTAGGCATTGATCAGGCTGCTCGACAAACCGGCAGTTGCGCGTAACTGGCGCAGTTCGTCGTGCGCGCCCATGGCCGCGAGCATGTTGACGGCGTGTTCGAAATCGGCTTCGGATTCGGTGTTGCGCGCGATTTCGAAGACTCCGTCGACGTCGCCGGCGATCATGTAGGCCTCGAGTACCGCCCGGCGCGTTGCTTCGTCACCCGAACGATACAGCCCGGCGAGGCGAGCGAGCGCAGCCTCATTGCCCCCGATGCCGACCATGCGGATTGCTTCCGCCTGGAGTTCGCCGCCATTTTGCTCGGCGGTGCGGATCAATTGTTGCTGGGCTGCGGGATCGTCGATCTGGCTCAGTACGAACAAGGCGCGCGCCTTGACCTCTTTGCTGTGGTTGCCCGCGAGCACCTTGGTAGCGAGCGGCAAGGCGCGCTCGGGCGGCGCGGCAATCAGCGCTTCGAGTGCGGCGAGCTTCAGCGCCTCCGAATCATCGCTTGCCCCGGCATCATCCTGTGTCCAACCGTTGGCTGCTGTCATCAGCGCCAACAGCACAAAGAAAATTCTGGTCCGGCTCTTCATTGTTTGCGTCTCGTTCAGGTCGTGTGTGTCTCATTCGATGAGCCACGGGAGATTTTGGTTAGCATCACGTTGAGCTCGAAAGCGAGCTGGCTGCGCAGCGCCTCGGCCTCCGCCGGTGTGATGTCGTCGGCGGCCAGCCTTTGCAGAATCGGCTCGAACGCACGCAAGACTCGCGCGAGATCCTGCGCATCGTTTTGTGCGGCGGCGCGCTCGAACAGGCGATTCTGTTCGATGATGTTCGTGATGAGCCGCGATCGGTCCGACGCATCGGCAACCGGCATCGAGACGAGGTCGGCGTGCGCATCCTGGAAGAAGACCTGCACACCGCGGGTAAACGCGCCCCGGTCCTGTGTTGCGGCCATGACCGGTGCGTCTTCCAATGGCACCGTCGGTGCCCGCGTGACAAAAATGCCGATGCCGATGCCGATGGCCAGCGCGGCCGTCACGGCAGCGCCCCAGGCGAACGCAGGCAGGCTGAACCGGTGCGGAGGCGGTACGTCGGCCACCGGCACAGGACGGCCCGCACGATCGATCGTGTCGTGCATACGTTGGACGACGTGCGCGGGCGCCACGCACTCGTTGTCACTGGCCGAGAGTGAATCCAGCTCGCGGCACAGCGCGGCATACCTCTCTGCCAGTTGCTCATCGGCCTCGATTGCAGCGGCGATCCGCCGTCTGTCGGCCCGGCTCAGGCCGTCGTCGTAGTAATACAGAATCAGTTGGTCGTCGTTCATGTCATTTCACCTTGCAGCACTGCCATACGGGGCCGCAATTTACGGACAGCCCGAAACACGGCCTGCTTGACCGTCCCGTCGCTGGTGCCTAGATGCTCGGCGATCTCCTTGAGACGCCATTGCTCGAGATGCTTGAGGACAAAACAGACTCTTTCCAGCTCGGACAGCTCTGCCAGCGCCGCGAACAACCGGTCACCGAGCTCATCGGCGGCGCTGCGGCTCTCCGGCATGTCGCTCGTGTCGACGATGTCTTCCTCGAGTGGATCGAAACTGGCGGGGCGTGTGGATCCACGTATCGAGCCGGGCCGACCGGTCGAACTGGTCCCGCTTGTTCCACGCGCTCAGCAATGCGTCCTGCACTGCATCCTCGGCGAGGTCCCGGTCCCGCGTTATCCGCAGACACACGGCAAACCAGCGATCGCCCCGCGCAGCAATCGCGGCGTGGAAATCGGCTCTCGTTGGCGCTTCCGGGGTCTTCAGCATTGCCACCATTTGCTTCTTGGATGCACGAGTCGCGCATCCGGTTAGCAAGTATCAGGCAATCGCTAGGGCAATACCCGTGTACAGCAGTATCGCGATGCCCGCTGCCGTCATTGCGATCGGCAGCTGGGTCAGGACATGGTCCATCAGGTCGGATCCGCAGGCGAGGGCAGAAAGGATGGTCGTGTCGGAAATCGGCGAGCATTGGTCTCCGAACACCGCGCCGCCCATGATGGCGCCGAAGGCCAGGGTGACGAACATCGGGTCGGGAGAGACCGCCCAGGCAAGCGGCAGGGCGATCGGGAACACGACCGCGTACGTACCCCAGGACGAGCCGACCGAGAAGGAGACGACCATGCAGGTGATCATCAGCAGCCCCGGCAAAACGAATGGCACGGTCGAGAAGATGCCCGAGCTCGTCTGGATCGCGTACTCGGACGCACCGAGTGCCCCGGAAACCTCCGCGAGCGTCACGGCCAGGCCGAGGACGATGGCGCCGATCGTCACACCCTTGATGCCATCGATGAGACCTTCGAACGCATCGCTCATCGACATGCCCCGCACGATCGACAACGTGATGCTACTGACGAGCGCCAGCCCGAAGGCTTCGAAGATCATCGGCGACCCGGTGACCAGCCATGGGATGATGGCAAAGCTCAGCAATACCCCGATCGGCACGAAGAAGTCGAGCAGCGACGGTTGATAATCGTCCGCGATGTTCAGCGCCGAGAGCTCCTTGGACACCATCGGCTCCGCGTTCGGCGCGTCGAGTTCGCCGGTCTCGAGGACGCGCTCACGGGCCGCGCGCATCTGGGGACCGATGAACGGCAGCTTGCCGAGTGCGAACAGCAAGGTGAACGCTACGGCGATCCAGCCGTAAAAATTGAACGGGATGGCACGCAGGAACCAGTCGATGGCCGCTTCCTCGCCCGGAATGAAGTGACTCATCGACGGCACTGCGATCAGACCGGCGACGTAGACCGGCCACACATTGAACGGAATGATCGTCGCAACAGGGGACGCCGTGGAGTCGACAACGTAGGCGAGTTCTTCGTGAGCGACTTTTTCGCGATCGGCGACGGGCCGCACGGTCGTGCCCGTCAGTACCGTGCTGATCGTGCCGCCCTGGTGAAAGATGATGCCCATGAGCCAGGCGACCATCATGGCCGAGGTACGCGAGCGTACGAATTTCCCGGATATCCAGTGCGCGAAGTGCCACGCACCGCCATTGCGGTTCCACATGCCGAGCAGGCCCCCGAGCGCCCACAGGTAGACGAGCAGAATCTGCGCATAGCGCTCGGAGCCGATGCTCGGGATCAGGAATGCCTGGACGATGTTGTAGTCCGTCGTGATCAGGCCGCCGAGGACGATGCCCATGAACAGCGCGAGAATAACGTTGCGCGTCGCGAAGCAGATGACGAGGGTCGCCAGCGCCGGTACGAGGGACAGGAAGCCATAGTGTGATCGTTCTGCGACAAGTGCCGTGTCGAGCGTCAGTCCCAGCCACGCGACGACCGCGCACAATGCCAGGATGAACAACCAGCCGAAAGACCGCAGCATGCAGATTCTCTTGCTTTTAGTGGGCTTTTGTTACGGCCTGCGCGTCGTCTTGGGCTGTGGCGCAGGCCAGCGTCCAACCGAGCATGCCATGCCCGACATTGAGATACAGCCCTCTTATCGACGTTGCGCCGACCTGCGGTTGCCCGCTTGGTGTCATTGGCCGAAACCCCGCCCCACCGGTCTGCATCGTCGGCC
>JARRMH010000343.1:0-3795 GCA_037386205.1 Woeseiaceae bacterium
GTTCTGTCTCTGCGCCGTCGAGCGTAACGGCACGAATGCTGGCCTCGGCCTCCGTCGCGACCGGGGCCTTCTCCCCGCATGCCGAGAGTACCGGAAACGATGCGGCGACCCCGGCCGCGAGCGATGTCTTTACGAATTTGCGCCTGTCCATGATTCTCCCCTTGTTGTTGTCACCCACAGTCTAGTAGACGTGTGGCATCCCGCCATCATGCGGGATCAGGCAGACTCGGGTTTGAGCTCACGGCGCATCAGGGTCTCGACCGCTTCGCGCGGCGATAATCCTTCGTACAGTATTCGATAGACCTGGTTGACGATGGGCATTTCGATGCCGAGTTCTTCGGCCACCTCGTGCACGGCTTTGGCGGCCTTGACGCCCTCGACGACCTGCTGGATTTCTTCCTGCGCTTCGTCGACGGTCTTGCCCGCGGCGAGCGCGAGACCCATGCGACGGTTGCGCGACAGATCGTCGGTGCAGGTGAGCACCAGGTCGCCCATGCCGGCTAGACCCATGAAGGTTTCCTTCTTCGCGCCGAGCGCCACGCCAAGCCGCATGAGTTCGACCAGGCCGCGATTGATCAGCGCGATGCGGGTGTTGGCGCCGAAACCCAGCCCGTCGGACATGCCCGCACCGATGGCGAGCGTCGTCCGACGTGTAGGCACGGAAGTTGTCGCTTGAAATGGCCCTGGCCAGGTCACGCGCAAATTCCGCGTTGTTGGAGGCGATAGTGAGGGCTGACGGCAGCCCGTCCCCGACCTCCTTGGCGAAGGTCGGGCCGGACAGGACAGCGACAGCAACATCCGGGCCGAGCACTTCGGCCGCCACCTGGTGCGGCAGTTTGCCCGTGCTGAGCTCGAAGCCTTTGGTTGCCCAGCAAACGCGGGAATCGGACCCGAGCAACGGTTTGATTCTGGTCAGCGTATCCCGCAGGCCATGGCTCGGTACCACGACGAGGACATCACGGATCCCGGACAGGCATTCCTCGAGTTCCGGACAGACGGTCAGGTTGGGTGGAAAGGGGGCGCCGGGCAGGTACTGGCGGTTTTCCCGGTCCCCGACCATACGTTCGAGAAGGTCCAGCTCGACGACGCCGCCGAGCCGGACATCGAGGCCCACCCGCGCGAACTGCAGCGCGAGTGCGGTTCCCCAGGAACCGGCACCCACGACAGCAATTGCCGAGGGGGCTGCGGCGTTGATCAGTGCGCCTCCGCGCCCGCCGCCTGCTGCTCCTGCTGCTGTTTTGCCTGCAGGTACAGTGCGTCGAAGTTGATCGGTTGCAGCACGAACTCGGGGAAGCCGCCCTTCTGGATAATCGAGGCGATCGTCTCGCGTGCGTACGGGAACAGGATGTTCGGGCAAAAGCTGCCGAGTATCGCGCCGAGTTCATCGCCCGCGTAACCGCTGATCTCGAAAATGCCCGCCTGCTGCAACTCGACGAGGAACAGCGACTTGTCGCCTTCCTTGGCCTCGACCGTGATGGTCAGCACGACCTCGTGGGCGTTGCTGTTCTCTATGGCGTTGTGCACGCTGCGCAGGTTGAGACTCGTTTCCGGCTTCCAGTCGCCTTGCTTGAAGATGCCGGGCGACTGTGGCGACTCGAACGAAACATCCTTGATGTAAATTTTGCTGATGGCCAGCTGCTTCTCAGTGGCCTTTTCCTGCTCTGCCATGATGGCTCCTGTTTTTCTTCCCAGTCCCGCTCTATGCGGGCAAACAATGATAACTCAAGCGCAACCTAGCCCCGCTTCTTGCCTTTCCCGGACTTGCCCTTGCCCTTGCTCTTGGTCTTCTTGCCGGTCACGACCGGAAGGCCCTCCTGGACCCAGCCGTTCATGCCGCCCTTGAGGCCGTACGCGCTCTCGTAGCCGAGCTTGCGCAGGGCATTGACCGTGCGGGTCGACGACATGCCGCTATCGCAGACGGCGATCACGGGCTTCGACTTGTCTTTGGCGAAACCCGGCACCTTGGTGTCGACTTCATCGGCCGTGACGTTGCGGGCATTGACGATGTGCCCGCGTCCAAAGGACTCTGCGCTCCGGAGGTCGATCACGACGGCGTCGTTGTTGATCAGTTTGACGGCGTCCGACGTTTCCACATTGATCATCCCGCCGGCCTTGCGGCGCAACTCGAAGATCACGACGATGAAGAAACTGATCAAAAGACCGCTCACCAGCAACGGGTTGTTGCCGGTGAATTCAAGAAATTTATCCATGAAACAACAGGTTGGCGCGGGACCAGGCGCCTCGATGATGATAAAGGCCGGAATTATACCCGTTTGAGCGAGAGGGAATAGCCCCGAAACGCTACACTCGCGCCCATGTCAGGATTGCGACCCCTTATCGTCCCCGTTTTGCTGGCGGTCGGCGCCATAGCAGCGGCCCAGGATGACAACGGCGAGCTGACCAAGATCAAGGAGCAGGAACTTGCCGATGTCCGGGAACGCATCTCGGAACTCAAGCACAGCATGGACGAGGCGGCCGAGGACCGCGACCGCCTCACCGGGGAGCTGCAGGAGATCGAAGTGCAGATCGCCGAGCAGCGCTCGCGCATCCGCGAACTCGAGCGCGAGCGCGACTTCGCGGCATCCCGCAAGGAGAAACTCGACGCCGAGCTGGCGTCGCGGGAGGCGCACCTCGATGCCGAATCGGCGGCCCTGGCGGCGCAGGTTCGCTCGGCCTGGATGAGTGGCAACCAGGAGAAAATCAAGCTGCTCCTGAACCAGCGTGACCCGGCGATGCTGGGCCGCCTGATGGCCTACTACCGGTACCTGAACGACTATCGCGCCGGCAACATCGAAGCTGTGATCGGGGAAATCCGCAAACTCGAGGAACTGCGCGGCGAGATTGCCGCCGAGCAGGCCCGCCTCGACAATCTGGCGAAAGCCCGTTATGACGAGCTCGGTCGCCTGAACACCTCGCTGGAGAGTCGGCAGGACCTGCTCGCCAGGCTCAAGCAGCGTATCGCCGAGGAAGGTCAGGAGGTCGATCGCCTGGCCGCACAGGAACAGGACCTGTCACGCCTGATTGCCGAGCTGACAACCATCCTGTCCGACTACCCGATTACTTCCGAGCAGCCGTTCAGTGAATTGCGGGGCAAGCTGACCTGGCCGGTTGCCGGGACCCTGCTGCATGATTTCGGGCAGCCGCGCGGTGGCGGGGTCAAGTGGAATGGCGTCGTACTTGCCGCCCCGCGCGGGCGCGAGGTGCGCGCGGTTTACCACGGCCGCGTGGCGTTCGCCGACTGGCTCGCCGGCATGGGGTTACTCGTGATCGTCGACCACGGTGAAGGCTACCTGAGCCTGTACGGCTACAACGAGACCGTCCTCAAGGACACGGGCGACTGGGTCGCGCCGGGGGACGTCATCGCAACGGTCGGCGACAGCGGCGGCCAGCCGCAGGCAAGTCTCTACTTCGAGCTGCGCAAGGGCACCCGCCCGGAAAATCCGCGGCGCTGGGTGACGCGGCGGCCCGGGAGCTGATCGGCGGCGCTATCTTGCGTGAGCGTGCGGACTGGATCCGCCGCAGACAAGGCACAGTTGTCGGCCAGTGGTGCTACTCAGCGTCGGCCGGATAGACAATCGTCCAGTCGCTCTCCATATCGATAACCAGCCAGCCGTCCGACTGGGCCTGAGCGAGGGCCGCATCGAGGCCGCCGACGTGAGAGTCCTTGTCATAGGCCCATTCACGCTCGGCATCCGTATGGTGGACCAGCGCTGCCAGTCTCGGGCCGTCACCTGCCATCGTCCATTGCAGCATCTGCAGATCGCCGTCGGAGTTGCCGAACGCGGCGATCGGGCG
>JARRMH010000344.1:0-4085 GCA_037386205.1 Woeseiaceae bacterium
GGGATATAGCTATTCTTGTCCGGACTCATCCAGCCCAGCATGGCCGGGTCCAGCGACATGTATGTCTGCTTGATCAATATCTGACCCGAGCCTGCGCTCGGTATGTCCTTCTTCACGACCTTGAATAGCTCAGGACCGATCGGGATGCCGGAGGGCCGCTGCACCAGGTGAATTGCTGTGTATTTAGTCATTGCTATCTTTTCCAAAGATTGTGCGGTTATTTTGCCTCATTACCCGAATACGGCAATCGACTGGTACGAGATGGGGAAATAAGCGCACCTAGAGGACCTTTGCGAGCGCGATAAGGAAGCACAGTGGCGAAACGGTCGGTTTCGGGCCACAAGCGGCCGTCAATATCGTCAACTGCGCTACTTTTTTTCTGCGCAGGCATACATTTTTCTCATCAATCTGGATGCAGCGTACCCTGAATAGCATTGGTGAGAAGCTGTTTAAGCTCGATGAGATGGCCTCTGCGCTCGGCCACGTAACCTCCCATGGATTCTATCCGGCTCAGGTTGTCGACATATTCGTTCAAAAACGCTGTATTCGCTCTCATTTCGTCGACGCTACACTCCGGCATCCACTGATAGCCGTCGCCGGCTAACGCTTCCCAGTCGGCAGTGCTGCCGGCAGGCACGGGTAAGCGGCGAATGAAAAAGAGTCCCGGGTATCTGCTGTGCAGACGAAAGAGTTCGTTTACCACTTCGTCATAGTGTGCTCGGCTGCGCTCGCGACGTAACAGGTAAGTTCGCAGGCTATCCGTTATACGAGGCTCTTGCAGCAAACTGAACCGACCGGTCTCCAGAATCTCATCGAGGACGGGAAGCTCGTCAGTCGCTCTCCTCTGTACGTGTGAAAACGTGATTTGTAAGCATTCACGATCTGTAATTGCCCTGCTTGGCGCTTGAGAGAATAAGATTGGATTGACGCCCATGAGTACATCCGCTCGAAAGCGAAACTGCCCCAGCTCCTGCTCATGAACATCAAGCAACAGCTCAGTCTCTTCGAGCAGGCGAACGAGCAATTGCTGCTCTTCATTTCGATCTTTGCGGAACTCGTTCCAGTCCTGGACCTGTAGACCGACGAATACACCGACGACAACAATTACGAAATCGATCAAAACGGCGGTCCAGTTTTGCTCCCGGACGTGCATAGTGATTTTACGTAACAGCATTGCTGAACTCCTCCATACAATCCGTAGAGTAAAGCATCAGAACGTCTTGAGTGACCGGAGTGGGGCGGGAGCGGACGCCAGTCAGCCGCTGTGGGTAGTCCAGCCGAAGTCAGGTGCGACAGGGTCGGCCAGATGCGGTCATTCGTAAGGCATAAAAAAACCCGCCGAAAGGGCGGGTCTTTGCTAACTGTCAGAATGACTCACGCCTTCTTTCTTCGTCTTGCGCCACCTACTCCCAATAGTCCTATTCCTAAGAGTGCAAGGGCGCCGGGTTCGGGCACGGATGTAGGGGGTTCAGCTGATGAAGGGCTCCACTCTCCCAACACCCAGTTTGTGGCATCTCCGAAATCCCCAGACAGCCCTAGTAAGCCATAAAGATCTCGGACGAAATCGTCTTGCACACCACCGGCGCGCTGATTGAATGCCAAAGAAAAGTAGGTCGACGTACCATCGACGAGATAGGGAGTATGAATGATGCACTGGTTGAAGTTCTCGCAGCCGTTGGTCATCTCGGGATCTGAATCGAATGTACCGAGGGCAGAGTCGAGTAGCACCTGGTCCAGCAGCGCCTGTGAAAACAGATCCGCTTCCTCTTTGGTTGATGCCGGGAAGCTGGTCCCGGACGAAAAGTCCCATTCGCCATCGCTGAAGACTACGTCCCAAAGAGCCCCGTCCACATTCACTCCAGTGAATCCGACCAACTGACCATCGCTATTCAATATCGGATCGCTATGTGCCACGAGAGGTGTAAGCAGCATGGCGACCAGGCCCAGATACAGGCTTCTTGTTCTTGGCATGGAACTTCTCCCTTCCGGTGAAACCAGGTTCTTTGAGCAACTGGTCGGTTTGCAGCAAGTTCCATACCAGTTCATGTAGTCCGCTGATTCATTTATAGATTATGTCAAAACAATGTTTTCGCCTGTGCGAGAATGTCAAGAAAGCCGACATAAGATAGAACTTGGCTGCGACTTGCAAACGCGAGAAATATGTCCTTCTTACCGCTTATCCATCTTTGGTGTTGTCTCCCATCCCCATAAGGTACGTCGTCAGGGGTATTCCGGACTTCAGGCAGTCTGATTTAGTAGAGGCTTCCGACCATCAGGTTTATTGTCAGGTGGCATTCTGTCGGTAATGTAGGCGACGCCATTCGTTAATCGTTCTCTGTGTGATTCTCGTCCTTCAATCCACAACCCCCTGACCGCGACCGGTATACACATGCTCCGGGGTCGGGTTGTCGAGGCCCTCGTGATAGCGCTCGCTGTTGTAGTAATTGACGAACTCACTGATGCGGGCTTTCAGATTGCCAGGCAGGTAGTAGATTTCCAGCAGCACCCGATTCTTCAGCGAACGATGGCAGCATTCGATCTTGCCCTGCGTCATCGGGTGATACGGTCGGCCTCTTGAATGGTCGATGCCGCGTTGGTCTAGCCAGTCTCTCAGCACGGCGGAAGTCTCGTATTCCTTTCTCGGCGCTGTCTTTCTTCTTTGTCATCATCGGTCCTCTGCAAGGTAGCGATGAGTCAAATGTCTCTCTCATTCAAACAACCTGTCCGGTCCGACTACCGCTGACGGCGCACACTCTCCGAGCTCATCGACGCCGTGGGGCGATCACCGAGCGTAGCCGGGTTAGCGCCCCGCCCCTGCTCGTAATCGGCCGCAGGCGGAGCGAAAATGTCGGGAAACTGTCGGAAAAAGAAAAAGGGCTAACCGAGAAAACCGGCTAACACCCAAATTTCCCGCAATGACAAACGACCTGGAGTTCGCAAATACGTTCGAGCCTGAACCGGCTCAGGCGGCCGAAACCGTGAGCTTCACGCCCAGGCTGTGGAGCACTTTCAGCACGGTGTCGTAGCGGGGTTTGGCTCCGGGCGTCATCGCCTTGTAGAGGCTCTCGCGACCCAGACCCGTACTCTCCGCGATCGCTGTCATCCCACGCGCCTTCGCCACATTCCCTACGGCCGCCAGGAACACATCCGGATTCTCGTCCTCGAGGGCCGCCGTCAGGTACTCCGCGATCACCTCCTCGTCGTCCAGAAAGGCGCTCGCATCGAACTCCGTTACCTTAACCATCACCCTGATTCTCTATTTCCTTGACCAGGCGCTTTGCCCGGCTCTTATCCCGCTACCGACAGCCTTGCAGTCTCCGAGATTGCCCAGACGCGCGGATTCGAGCCTCGACAGAATTCGAGCTTTCGCCGATCGATCCCGCAGCCGCGTCAGCCACTTCGCGAAGGTTTCTGTCTGTTGCAGCTGATATGTGGGCGTAGAGTGTATCCATTTGGATACAGTATATCAATCATCGAATGACTCAAGCTGCCGCGCGGTGGTTCGCTTTCTAGTATGCATGTGCCTTCGCCGACCAGAGAGCCGGTTGCGATGTCTGAGATCACCGAGTTGAAGGATACAGCGTCCGCTCTCGCGCAGAGACCAGTCATTCTGTAGCGGCACGAGGAGGAAATTGGTAATTTCTGAATTCGACCCTAGCGGCCTGCAGAAACCAGGTTTGGCAGAGAGAGCGAACAGGTCGGTTCCCGGCCAGGAGCGGAGATTGCTAGCTGAATCTCAGTGAGAGAAACTTTCATTGGGAACGAGGGGTCATGACATGGCAAGAAAGCATTACACGCCAAAGCAGATCATTCATATGTTGCGGGTTCTTGTCGTATAGCCCGCTGGATTCCAATGTGACCTCGCACACCCAGTGTTTCTGACGGCAACTCATCGAAGAGTATCTTGTATTCCGCGGCCAATGCGCCCAAACGGCGAAAGCCGCAGCGATTAGCCAGGGCGGCTACCGTCTGGCCGCTACCCCGCGCGGACTTGAGTTCATGCCGAAGCCGGTTCAAGCGCAGTTGCCTATATATAGCAATGGGCCCCAAGCCAAATGCCTGCTTGAATGCCCGCCGCAACATCC
>JARRMH010000345.1:0-3280 GCA_037386205.1 Woeseiaceae bacterium
CGTGTGCGTCTCGTCGGCGTCATGGCGGATCGCGATGGTTTGCTGGTCGGGCAGCGTATCGCGACACTCAAAGACCACATCCCGAACACCGCAACCCGTATCGCCGCCATTTACCGGCAGGGCGACGCGATGCTGCCCGACGGCGACACGGTCATCCAGGAAGGCGACGAAGTATTTTTTATCGCCGACCGCAAGGACATTCGCGTGGTCATGAGCGAGATTCGGCGGCTCGAGGAGCCCGTACGCCGCGTCGTAATTGCCGGCGGCGGGAACATCGGCGTACGGCTGGCGCTTGCGCTGGAACAGACCAACCAGGTGAAGATCATCGAGCGGGATCCGAAACGCGCCCGCTACATCTCCGAACAACTGAACAAGGCGATCGTGCTGGTCGGCGACGCGGCCGACGAGGAACTGCTGCTCGAGGAGAACATCGACAACGCCGACGTCTTTTGCGCGCTCACCGATTCCGAGGAAGCCAACATCCTCAGTTCGATGCTGGCGAAGAGTCTTGGCGCGCACAAGGTGATGGCGCTGATCAATCGTGCGTCCTACGTCGATCTCGTCGAATCAGGCAGCATCGATATCGCAATCTCGCCGCAGCAGGTGACGATCGGCTCGCTGCTGGCGCACGTGCGGCGTGGCGACGTCGTCAAGGTGCACTCCCTGCGACGCGGTGCGGCCGAGGCAATGGAGGCGATCGCACACGGTACCGAGGAGAATTCCAAGGTCGTCGGACGGACGATCGATGAGATCGATTTGCCCAAAGGCACATCGATCGTTGCCGTCGTGCGGGGCGACGAGGTCCTCATCGCGCATCATGACACTGAGATCCGCGCTGACGACCACGTCATCCTGTTCATGACCGACCGGCGCAAGATCGAGAAACTGGAGTCGTTGTTCCAGGTCGGCGTGTCGTTCGTTTAGCGCCTGTATACAGGCAATATGAACTGGACAGTCGTACAACGCATCCTCGGCCTGCTGCTGATGATGTTCAGCCTGACGATGCTGCCGCCGATCGCGTTCAGCCTGTATTACGACGATCAGTCGTGGTTGCCCTTCGTCGAGGGCTTCGGCATCACGCTGGCTGCCGGGCTCATCTGCTGGCTCCCGGTGCATCGCTCGAAGAAGGACCTGCGCCTGCGTGACGGTTTCCTGATCGTCGCCTCGTTCTGGACGGTGCTCGGGACGGCCGGCGCCGCGCCACTCTACTTTGCCGATGCCGTCACGCTGTCGTTCACCGACGCCGTTTTCGAATCCATGTCCGGCCTGACGACAACGGGCGCCACGGTGCTCACAGGCCTCGACGAGCTGCCGTTGTCGATTCTCTACTACCGTCAGCAGCTGCAATGGCTCGGCGGCATGGGCATCATCGTACTGGCCGTCGCAGTCCTGCCAATGCTCGGCGTCGGCGGCATGCAGCTCTACCGTGCCGAAACGCCGGGGCCCGTCAAGGACACGAAACTGACGCCCCGGATCACGGAGACCGCGAAAGCCCTCTGGTATGTCTACCTGTCGTTTACCGTCACCTGCATGATCGGCTACCGCCTGGCGGGCATGGGTTGGTTCGACGCGTTGTGTCACGCGTTTTCCACCGTCGCCATCGGGGGTTTCTCGACGCACGATGCGAGTATCGCGTATTTCGACAGTGCGACCATCGACATCATTGCCGTCATTTTCATGTTCGTCGCCGGCATCAATTTTTCGCTGCACTTCTATGCCTGGCGGTTCGTCTCGATCAGGCACTACTTCCAGGACCAGGAATTTCGGGCGTACTCGTTCATCCTTATCGTCTTGTCCACCGTCGTCATCGCCTCGCTGTTTGTCTATCGCGGTTTCGAGGATGCGCAGCAAACCTTCCTCGACGGTCTGTTCCAGGCTGTATCGATCGCCACGACGACAGGCTTTACGACCGACAGCTTCGCACTCTGGCCGGCCGCGCTGCCCGTGCTGCTGATATTTGCGAGTTTCATCGGCGGGTCGGCCGGTTCGACAGCCGGCGGGATCAAGGTCATTCGCTGGTTGCTCGTGTACAAGCAGGGAGTGCGCGAAATCATGCGTCTCGTGCATCCGAACGCGGAGATACCGGTCAAGCTCGGTAGCAAGGCCGTTCAGCCGCGTGTCGTCGAAGCGGTGTGGGGGTTTTTCTCGGTGTACATCATTGTGTTCGGCGTCATGTTGCTGGCGATGATGTCCACGGGTCTCGACCAGGTTACGGCTTTTTCGGCCGTGGCCGCGACACTCAACAACCTCGGTCCGGGCCTTGGCGGCGTCGCCAATGGTTTCATGGACCTGAGCGATACGGCCAAGTGGATTTCGGTGGCGGGCATGCTGCTCGGCCGGCTCGAGATCTTCACCCTGCTGGTCCTGATTACGCCGACGTTCTGGCGCACCTGAGCGATGGGCGGCACCGCTCCCGTGAACACGCTCGATCGCCTCAACGCGACCATAGGCAAGGCGGCCGCATGGCTGACGCTGGCGATGGTAATTGTCACGTTCATTGTCGTCGTGTTGCGCTACGTTTTCGATATCGGGTTCATCTGGCTGCAGGAGTCGGTGATCTGGATGCACGCGGTCGTGTTCATGCTCGGCGCGGCCTACACGCTCGGCGAAGGGGGTCACGTTCGCGTTGACGTGTTCTACCGCAACATGAGCCGCAAGCGGCAGGCCTGGGTGGACCTCATCGGCGTACTCGTTTTCCTGTTGCCGCTCTGTGTATTTCTCGCCTGGAACTCGATCGAGTTCGTCACGCAGTCGTGGAGAATCGGCGAGAGTTCACGTGAACCGGGCGGGTTGCCGTTCCCCTTTTTCCCGATTTTGAAAACGGTCATCCTGCTGATGCCGATTACAGTGGCACTGCAGGGCATCTCGCTGCTCCTGCGCTCACTCGTCTCGATCCGGGAGAGCTGAGGTGGAGTGGGTGGCATTGCTGCTGTTCGTTACCGTCGTGGCCGCGCTGCTCGCGGGTTTTCCGGTTGCTTTCACGCTGGGGGGGACCGCGCTGATCTTTGCGGGCGTCGGCATCCTGACCGGAACGTTCAACGAGGCGCTGTTGCTCGGCTTGCCGAACCGGGTATTCGGCATCATGTTCAACGAAACACTCGTGGCCGTGCCCCTGTTCGTGTTCATGGGGGTTACGCTCGAGCGTGCCCGAATCGCCGAGGAGTTGCTCGAGACGCTGAGCGCGCTGTTCGGTTCTCTGCGCGGCGGGCTCGGTATTTCGGTGACCCTCGTCGGCATGCTGCTTGCCGCCAGTACCGGTATCGTCGGCGCGACTGTCGTG
>JARRMH010000346.1:0-3278 GCA_037386205.1 Woeseiaceae bacterium
GGGCCCGTGCCGCCCCTGTATGACCAGGTGTGGCGTCGGTTTGCCGTTGACCTTGCACGGGTTCACATAGGTGATCAGGTTCGTGTCGCGGTCGAAGACCGCGTACTCGGCTGGTACGACGGCCTGCAACCGACCATCCGGTACCGGCACGTCAGTCACGCGCAACGCGGCCGGTTCGTGCTCGACGTGCGCCAGCACCTCTTCGCCCAGCGTCTCGTAGCTCTGGAACACGCCCGACATGCGAACACCAATCGAGGCAGCCAGCACGACGGTCGCTGCAAGT
Source organism: Woeseiaceae bacterium (assembly GCA_037386205.1). Taxonomy (GTDB): domain Bacteria; phylum Pseudomonadota; class Gammaproteobacteria; order Steroidobacterales; family Woeseiaceae; genus UBA1847. Next base: position 284 of record JARRMH010000346.1, read on the forward strand.
GCACACCAGAGCGGCTTGTGCGAACGCTTGTGCACCGGCAGCGGCGTGACCTTGGCATCGCCATGTCGTTCGAGGTCCGGCATATCGAGCGGGGGCACGTCGATCTGCAGGGCTTTCGCTATGTCGACGTTGAGCGCCTTGATCCTCCGCAAGAAATCCCGGCAGTCATCACATTCGGCCACGTGCTCGTCACCGCCCGAAAACGCGGGATCCGCTGCCAGTGCCTGCCTGTATTCCTCGCAATTCATTCGTCTGCCATGCTGTCCATCAGTTTGTGCCGGGCCCGGTGCAGTCGCGTCAGGATCGTGCCCTGCTTGAGGCCCATCATCTCCGCGATCTCGCTCGTGCTGTAGCCCATCAGGACCTGCAGTACCAGCGGCTCACGATAATCCATGTCGAGCCTGAAGATCGCCGCTCGCAGATCAGCGAGCGTCTCATCCGAGGACTCGGCCAGCGCTGCCTCCTGTGAGCCCGTCAGGTTGTCGATATCGACGGTCTCGAGGCGGCGCTTCTCGAAGTAGCGCGCATTTTCTCGCCGCACGATCGTCAGCAGCCAGCTCTTGGCCGCAGCGTCGTCGCGCAGCGAATCGAGCGCCTTCCAGGCGCGCACCAGCGCCTCCTGCACGACATCCTCGGCAATCGCCCTGTCCCGGCTGAGCCAGGCTGCGTAACGAAACATGTCGGGGTAGTAGGCACCGACGAGGCTGTCAAACCTCCCGTGGCGTTCTTCGTCTGCGCGGCTACTTGTCATTCGAGATGACCGACCTCTCGGGCGATTTATTACGGGTTTGGCCAAAACCAACCGGAATAAGCATGGAAACCCTACCTAAATACAGGGAAAATAAGTACTTCTTTTCGTTGGCCCCTGATTAGCTTATGAGTGTAGCGTCCCCCGGTCAGTTCCCCTGGATCCGCATGCGCCGTAACCGGCGTACGCCTGCGTTGCGACGCCTGGTCGAGGAAACCAGGCTGTCGAGCGCCGACTTCATCTACCCCGTGTTTGTCCTCGAAGGCGAGGGCCGCGAGGAACCGGTCCCCTCAATGCCCGGCATTGCACGCAAGAGCATCGATCTGCTGCTCGACGAGCTGGCCGAGGTTCGCGACCTCGGCATTCCGGCTGTCGCGCTGTTCCCGGTCATCGACCAGGACAAGAAGAGCCTCGATGGCGCGGAATGCGCGAACCCGGACGGTCTCGTCCAGCGCACGGTCGAGGCAATCAAGTCGAGCCTGCCCGAACTCGTCGTCATTACCGACGTCGCGCTCGACCCTTATACGACCCACGGTCAGGACGGGATCATCGACGACGACGGCTATGTGCTCAACGACGTCACCGTCGACATGCTCGTCAGGCAGGCCCTGTCGCATGCCGGGGCGGGCGCAGACGCGGTCGCACCATCGGACATGATGGACGGCCGCATCGGCGCCATCCGCCAGGCGCTCGAGGAGGCGGGCCACATCAATACCGTGATCATCGCCTACGCCGCCAAGTTCTCGTCCAGCTTCTACGGCCCGTTTCGCGACGCCTGCGGCTCTGCCGATAACATCAAGGGTGGCGACAAGCACACTTACCAGGTATCGCCGGCCAACGGCGACGAGGCCGTCCGCGAAGTCGGCCTCGACCTCGACGAGGGCGCCGACATGGTCATGGTGAAGCCGGCCATGCCGTATCTCGATATCGTGAGGCGCGTCAGGGACACGTTCGAGGTACCGACGCTGGCTTATCATGTGAGCGGCGAATATGCGATGCTCAAGGCGGCATCGCAAAACGGCTGGCTCGACGAGCGGGCCGTCGTGCTGGAGGCCCTGCTCGGCATCCGCCGTGCCGGCGCCAGCGCGATTCTGACCTACTACGCAAAAGAGGCTGCACGCTGGCTCGCGGAGACTGAATGACGACCCCGGACCGCTATGGAGTGATGGGTTACCCGGTTTCTCACAGCCGCTCGCCCGTGATCCATCGGCTGTTTGCTCTGCAAACCGGGGAAAACATCCAGTACGAGTTGTTGCAGGTTGCGCCGGAGAATCTCGATACGGCCGTCCGGCAATTCCAGCGCACGGGCGGCAAGGGCCTGAACCTCACGGTGCCGCACAAGCAGGAGGTCGTCCGGCAATGCGACCAGTTGTCGGAGCGTGCCCGCACGGCCGGCGCGGTCAACACGATAGCCTTTCGCGGCGGCGAGATTCACGGCGACAACACGGACGGCATCGGCCTGTTGCGCGATCTTGCGGTCAATCACGACTTCACGATCGAAGGCTCCAGTATCCTGATCCTGGGTGCCGGTGGCGCGACGCGTGGCATCGTCGGGCCCCTGCTCGAGATGCAGCCCGCGTCGCTGCGAATAGCCAACCGTACGATCGACAAGGCCGAAGCCATCGTGCAGCAATACTCGACGTCGGGGCCGGTTTCGGCGTGCCGCTTCAATATGATCCCCGTATCGGACGACTACGATCTCGTTATCAATGCAACCTCGGCCGCGGTCAAGGGCGAAACGCCGCCATACCCGGCCGCTGCCATTTCCCGTAACACGTTCTGCTACGACCTGTCCTACGGGCTCAGACCGACACCGTTCAGCGCGTGGGCACGGGAGCAGGGAGCGGACCGTTCGGTCATGGGTTGGGGCATGCTCGTGGAGCAGGCAGCCGAATCGTTCTTCATCTGGCGCGGGACGCGGCCCGACACCGCACCGGTGCTGAAGCAAATGAAGATCAGCGCCTGACAGCATGCCGCGGGCATGAGCGCATCGACCTACAAGTTTGCCGGCGTCGAACTCGACGCGTCGAGCCGCTCGCTGCGAGCCGGCGACCATCGATCGATTGCTCTCGATCTGACCAACCTCGCCACGATCGCGGCCTCGCAGGATGATTTTGCGCTGGCCGAGGCGTGCCGCCTGTGGCTCGAGGTGCTGCCGCAACTCGAGGCGATCGAGCATGGGGCGGCCCCGATCGTGCAGGGATATGTCGAGGACTCCGGTTGTTCCGCCTCGACTGAAGCGCCGGC
>JARRMH010000347.1:0-3261 GCA_037386205.1 Woeseiaceae bacterium
CCTGCTGGAGGGACTCGACTACGCACTGAGCGAGATGGCGCAGCGGGGCATGCAGGCTGTCATCTACCTGAACAACTTCTGGGAGTGGTCGGGAGGCATGCAGACCTACCTGTCGTGGGTCAACGACGGTGAGTTCATCAATCTCGGCGACCCCGCGCACCCGTGGCCCGAGTTCGCTCTGTCGACGGCGGAGTTCTACGCGAACGAGGAAGCGGTCGCGCTCTTCAACCGGTACCTCGACACCGTGGTTTCCCGCCGCAACAGCGTGACCGGGCAACTGTACCGGCACGACCCGACGATCATGAGCTGGCAGCTGGCCAACGAACCGCGGCCGGGTGACAGGGGCGTAAGCCGACCCAACCTGCCGCACTACTACAAGTGGATCGAGGATACGGCCCGGCGTATCCGGTCGCTTGCCCCGTACCAGCTCGTCTCGGTCGGCAGCGAAGGCACGATGGGCTGTATCGAGCTTGACGAATGCTGGCTCGGGGCGCACACCGACAACGGCATCGACTACGCCACGTTTCACCTGTGGATCAAGAACTGGGGCTGGTACGACGCGACGCGACCGAAGGAGACTTTTGATACGGCGATGCAGCGCGCCGCCGATTACATCGATCGTCATGTGGCGATGGCCCGGCAGCTGGGCATGCCGGTCGTGCTGGAGGAATTCGGCGCCGAGCGTGACGCCGGCAGCTTTGACCCGGCCGCAACGACGGTCTATCGCGATCGCTATTTCTCAATGGTGTTCGAGCGGATAGAGGAGAGTGCTCGCGGCGGCGGACCACTGGTCGGTTCCAACTTCTGGACCTGGGGCGGATACGGTAAGGCCGCTCACGAGGATGCAAAGTTTCGCATCGGCGACACGAGCTACGTCGGTGATCCTCCCCAGGAAGCGCAGGGACTGAACTCGGTCTTCGCGACCGACGAGAGCACGCTCGACGTGCTGCGCGAGCACGCGCACGCGCTGGGTGTGTTGCAACGGCAAGACTAGATGCCGGGGTGGGGCATCCGCTTGTCCGCGATACGGTTGTCAAAAAGCTCGCGAATGTTCGGCAACGCCATGTCCTCGGTCAGTTCGCTCGAGCAGAGCATGAGAGACGCCGCCGCCATACCGTGTTGCCTGATGTGCGGTAGCGGAACGCCCTCCATTGCCGCGAGAACAACCATCGCGGTGGGCTTGTTACGGACGGTGTTCTTCAAATTCCGGGCGCCTGTAGTCGTCCTGCCAGCAGCTTCCCTATGGTACCTGCTTGCAGAAGTGCCTCTCTATCTGTTTCGACACGGCCGGGCGAGACTTTCGATACGGCGATCCAGCCCGCCGCGATCCGGCCGAGGTCATCCCACCAAAGACTCCAATTCGTCTGCGGTATTGTGAGCCTCAGCCAGTAACCACTCTCTGAATCGGCCGGTCGCCGTTCGCCGCAAAGCCGCGTGCCGAAACCTGGCGCGATAGGCGCCTTTCGACCACGCACCTTCGGCGATCGGGAACGGCAGCGACAACCGTTTCTCCTGAATCTGGCTCTTCACCAAAGCGACCCCGCAAACGACCAGGCCGGCGTTTGCGTATACGGCCTCCAGTGCATGTTGGACTCTCTTGTAACGAATCCCACGGTCTGGCGCCGTGCTGCGACGACCGAACTTCCGTGTCCACTCCTTCCAGCCAATTTCACCCGCATCCAGCGTATAGGAATCGAGATGGAGCAGCGGAAAGCCTTCCAGCCTCTCTGCTTCTGGCAACTCCGAGATTCTCGCCGTGTTTTCGGGTGAACTGATCGGTACCAGGTAATCACGGAACAGAAACTCTTCGCCCGGGAATCCCTGCTCGCCGCCAAACCAGATTTCGCAGTCTGCATCGCCTACGCGGACCGGGATGTCCCCGGTTCCATTAATGCAGAGCAAAGTGTTGGGGTTGTTGCGCCTGAAGTCTTCCAGGCGGGGTCTAAGCCAGAGCTCTGCCCAATCGGAATCCGCCGCAATATGAACCTCATGAACGCGCTGGAAATCGAGAAGCCGGTAGACGGTTTCAAGTTCGCGAAATGCGGCGTTGAGATGAGCCAGTGTTGCGTCCAGTTCCGCTGTCGGCTGTAAGCCGGACCGGCCGCGGACCAACAGGTCAAAACCCAGATAGTCTTCAAGGCTTCGTATTCGCTGGCCAACAGCTGCCGGTGAGATCGAGAGTTCCTCGGCAGCAGCCTTCATCGAACCATTGCGGAGGGCGAGTTCGATAGCCTGTAGAGCGCGCAGATGGGTAATCACTGTCATCGCCTGATAATAAAGTTTTTGTTTATTCCGATAAAGAATATTTACCTTGCTGTATATTGCCGGGCAGCGAAAATAAGGGCCAGACTCAATTTCAGACAGGAGCACGACTATGGGACAGCTGCGACGGTTCATTATCGAAAGAGAGATTCCGGGTATCGGGGCGATGTCAGTGACTGAACTTTGCGGTGCCGCCCGCGCCTCGAATCAGGCCATTGGTCAAATCGGCAAAGACATACAATGGCAGCAAAGCTACGTCGCGGGCGATAAGACTTATTGTGTCTATCTGGCAAAAGACGAAGCAACTATCCAGAAACACGCGGAACTGAGTGGAATTCCGGTGGCAAGCATCACCGAAGTGTCCCGGATCATCGACCCTCTGACGGCGAATAATTGACGGGTCAACACGCCAATGCGTTTCCTGGACGGAGAAAATGCAAGATGGAACCTCGCGAAGTCGTCAGGCTCTGGGTTGCATGCTTCAATCAGAGAGATGCCGATGCCATTGCAGACTTGTACAGCGAAGACGCGACGAACCACCAGGTAGTGCGTGATCCCGTCGTCGGGAAAGACGCGATTCGGGATATGTTTGCTGGCGAGTTTGCTCAAGCCGATAGGGTCTGCCAAATCGAACATGAACGAGTTATCGTTCCTTCGCCTCCAGGGGTTGCCACTACCAACTGAATAGTGACCCATTGAATCCGCAGCCCAACGGCGACATCTGCGTTACATTTTACAGAAACCCCATTCTGCGAAGGTATCTGGTCGCATGCGTTACGGCGTCGCTGGTGACAATAGCCATACTGTTCGTAATGACGCAGCTTGTTGCCCCCACAGGCGGCGACCCGGTTGTAAGGCAGATGCTGATGCAGTTGGAGTTTCAACGCAGGCACCTCCCTGATACAGCGAGGGGAGTGAGGATCTTTGAGTTGCCACCGAAACCAAAGACTCGACGTGCGGCGGATAGTCCACCCGACGCGAAAGACCTTCCGCAGCGTC
>JARRMH010000348.1:0-3934 GCA_037386205.1 Woeseiaceae bacterium
TCGGCAATCGCATTCGCCACCTCGGTACCGCCGCCAGGAAGATCCCCGGCTGCCTGGCGCACGCGGTCGGCTCGCTGCTGAAACTCCTGGATGGTTGCCGTCGCTCCGGAGCGATCGAGCAGCGCATTCGATCCATCGAGCAGCACCCGCGCGTCGCTCGCGATTCGCCGTGCCGCGGTCGTCACCGCCGTTGCGGGTGCGCGCATGCCGAGAACGGTGGCGGCGCCGGATTCCAGCTGTCCCCAGTCCTCGTCGTTACCGGCCGCACCGCCGCGACGCAGGTCGGTAATTCTGCCGGCGCTCGCTGCGAGGCGGTCGAACGCCCCGGCATCACCGTTCAGCGCGTCCTCGGCGTGCCGCGGCAGCGCCTGCGACAGGGCCGCGAGTTCTGCTGCAGTCGATCCCGTATCGGCGTCGCCACGCAGGAAGACGAATGCCGCCGCGATGATCAGCAGCACGGCGATGATGCCGGTGACGATCTTGAACTTGGATGCGTTGTCAGTACTTATGGCCATAGCTCTTCAGACCCTTTATTCCGCAGCTGCCTGCAAAAACAGGTTGCTCTCGACGAGGTCGAATAAGTTGAATACGGGCCAGGACTCATCGCCCCGTTCGTAGGTCCCGTTGAGAAAGCGGTCGCAGCGCACGATCGTCCGGGCCGCTTCCTTCGTGAATTCGTTTTCGCTGAAGCGCCGAAACCCGAGCACTTCGTCGACGACGAGCCCTGCAGGCACCTCCCGGTGATTCACCGAAATAACGCGGGTGGTGCGTCGCAGGGTGGTGCGCCCGCTGCCCAGCAGCAGCTTGACGTCGACCAGCGGCAACAGGTGCCCGCGAAGGTTGGCGACGCCGAGGAGCCAGCGCCTGGCGCCGGGCATCACCGAATTGATTTTTGCAACCAGGTCCTTGTCGGCGACGGGTTTGACGAGGTACTCGACCGCGCCCTGGCGCATGCCCCAGATCTTGTCGGTCTCCTGGTCCTTCGTCGTAATCATGATGACGGGAATGTTCGACGTGGCCGGGTCCCGGGTCAGCTTGCGCGTCGCCTGGAAACCGTTCATGCCCGGCATCACGACGTCCATCAGGATGCAGTCGGGACGAGCCGCGGTTGCCTGCCGGATACCCTCCTCACCGCTGTCGGCCACGAGCGTTTCGAAGCCGGCTTTTTCCAGTGTGCTTTGAAACAGGTGCAGTTCAGTCGGCGAGTCGTCGATGATTAGAACCGTTGCCATACCGTCGTCCCTAGTTGATCTGGTTGGAAATGGCGCCGAGCAGTTCGTCCTTGGTGAACGGCTTGGTCAGGTACTGCTCGGAGCCCACGATGCGGCCGCGTGCGCGGTCGAACAGTCCGTCTTTCGACGACAACATGATGACCGGCGTCTCTCGAAACGTCTTGTTGTGCTTGATCAGAGAGCAGGTCTCGTACCCGTCGAGCCGCGGCATCATGATGTCGACGAATATCAGGTCCGGCTGGTGATCGGCGATCTTGGAAAGCGCATCGAATCCGTCGATGGCTGTAAAAACCTGGCAACCTTCCTTGGTCAGCAAGGTTTCGGCGGTCCGGCGAATGGTCTTGCTGTCGTCTATGACAAGAATCTTCAGGCCGCTCAAGGACCTGGGTGCGTTACTCGACACCATTTTTCCCCACAGTGAAAACCGACTTTTACCATATTGACATAAGTCCTGCTACGGCGCGCGCCACGATACCCAAAATCTCCGAATTTCCGGCGCTTACGTGCGGATTAGCGTTATAGTTGGCGGCCTCGACACACAAGATCAAGATTCATCTGCCAATGGCACCGAACCCGCTGAAAATCGGCATCGTCATGGACCCGATCGGGACCATTACCCCCTACAAGGATTCGTCGCTTGCGATGCTGCTCGAGGCGGCACGCCGCGGCGCCGAGATCCACTACTTCGAACAAAAGGATCTCAGGTTGTTGTCGGGCAAGGCGTGGGGCCAGTCCACACTTTTGAAGGTACGCGACGACAATAACGACTGGTACGACCTCGGGGAGACGCAGGATATCGAACTCGGACGACTCGATGCCATCCTGATGCGCAAGGACCCGCCGTTCGACATGGAGTATGTCTACACGACCTATATCCTCGATCGTGCGAAGCTCGAAGGCGCGCTCATCGTCAACGACCCGCGGTCGCTGCGCGACATGAACGAGAAGGTCTACACGGCCTGGTTCCCGGAAATCACCCCGACGACCCTCATCACGCGCTCGATGGAAGAGATGAAGGCGTTCCTGAAAGAACACGGGCATGTCGTCGCCAAGCCGCTGGACGGCATGGGCGGGCGCTCCATCTTCGTCGTCGCGCAGGGCGACAAGAACGCGAACGTCGTTTTCGAGACGTTGACGGACTACGGAACCCGCTTCGCCATGGCGCAGGTTTACATCCCCGAGATCAAGGCGGGGGACAAGCGGATCCTGCTCGTCGAGGGCGAACCGGTACCGCACGTCCTGGCAAGGATCCCGAGCGACGATGACAACCGGGGCAACATGGTCGCGGGTGCCGCCGCGATCGGCCAGGCGATGTCGCGGCGCGACTTTGAGATCTGCGAGCAGGTCGGTCCGCCGCTGCGGGAGGCGGGCGTCATCTTCGCCGGCATCGACGTCATCGGCGACTACCTGACCGAGATCAACGTCACGAGCCCGACGGGCATCCGCGAACTGGACACGCAGTTCGACCTCAATATCGCCGGCCTGATGTTCGACGCGATCGAGCAAAGGCTGGGGCGATAGGAATTCCCGCTGTGACCCAATCCCTTGTTTATGGAAACGGAATGACCGAGTATTCGCCCACATATGGCGAACGTTCACGTCCCCGTTGATCCGCTCGACGAATTGCGTCTCATGGCGCCCGCGATGCCGGACCGCCTGCCCGCGATGCTGTTCCTGGCTGCCCTGATCCACGGCATCCTGATTATCGGCGTGACCTTCAACCCGGAATTGTCGAACCCGTTCGCCGACGCGATCTCCCTCGAAGTTACGATCGTGGCGGATCCCGACCAGCACATCGACCGTCCGGACGAAGCCGCCTACCTCGCCCAGGCCAGCCAGGAGGGCGGAGGCAACATCACGGACCAGATCCGCCCGTCGGCACCGCTGCAAAGCGCCATGCCCGCGGATAACCAGGGCCGCGAGGACGGTGAAGCGCTGCGCGATGCCCGGGCGCACGAGGCGTCAGCGGACGAGGTCGTGGCGACCGAGAATACCAGTGACCGCAAGGTTCCGGTCGACCCGCGCACCGACCCGCAACAGCAGAATGCCGTGGCGATCGCAATGGAGTCAGGCGCTGAAGCGACCCTGCCCCTGCCCCAGGAAGACGAGGCGAGTTTCCTGCTGACCGATGACGATCCCCGGCAGCTCATCATTTCCGCCGATACGTCCGAGTCCGTCGCGGCTGCCTACCTCGATGCATGGAAACGGCGCATCGAAGCGGTCGGCGCGGCCTACCTGCCCGAACTCGGCAACCTCGGCAAGCTCTCGGGCAGCCCGACGATGCTTGTTCGGATCAGCCGGGACGGGGAACTGCTCCAGGCACGGGTCAGCCGTTCGAGCGGCTCGCCGCTCCTCGACCTGGCGTCGGTCGACATTATCCAGCGGGCCTCGCCGTTCGATGAATTCCCCGCGGCAATGGCCAAGGAATACGAGACGGTCGCATTCGAATACAAGTTCCTTTTTGCAGAGCACCTTGTAGTAGGCAACTGATGCGCGGATACTGTCGGTATGCATCCCGACGGTTCGCTGACAAATCAGTTGCTTATCGCGATGCCCGGCATGCTGGACCCCAATTTCAGCACGACCGTGACGCTCGTCTGTGAACACAATGACGAGGGGGCGCTCGGTATCGTGATCAATCGGCCGACGACGCTCCAGCTTCGTGAGCTGTTCGAACAACTCTCGGTCGACGACGCGGACGC
>JARRMH010000349.1:0-5409 GCA_037386205.1 Woeseiaceae bacterium
CGCTGTCGGGGTCGACAATCTCGAACAGGTACTTGCCGCGGCGGGTGCGGTCGTGCGGCTGTGCCATGTTGCCGCTCCACGGTAAGGGTTCGATGACCACCTGGTCGAGGGAGAACATTTCCTGCTCGTGATTTCCCGAATGGAAGTAGTCGACGCGCATGGTCGCCGGAGTTTCGGCGCCGGCGGCGGCACCGAGCAACAAACACAGCGCGAATGGCACGATCCTGCTCATTCGGTCTCCCCTGATCGATTCCGGTATCGTAACGTGATGTTAGCGCGTTTCTCCCTGATGGTAACGCTCGTGTTTGCCGGCGAGGTCGTCTTCGGCCTGCCGTTTCAGACCTCCCGTTTCTTTCGCCCGACGATGCTCGAGGCTTTTGGCCTGAACAACGCGCAGCTCGGCGATATGCTCGGCGCGTACGGCGTCACGGCGATGCTGGCGTATTTCCCGGGCGGCATGCTGGCCGACCGTTTCTCGGCGCGCTCGCTGCTGACCGCTTCGCTTGTTGCCACGGGCGTCGGTGGCTTCTTCATGGCGACCTATCCGGGCCGGCTCGGCATGCTGGTGCTGTTCGCCTACTGGGGTGTCACGACGATCCTGCTGTTCTGGTCGGCAATGATCCGGGCGACGCGCGAGTGGGGCGGCGCCGATGCGCAGGGCAGGGCATTCGGCATACTCGAGGGCGGCCGCGGCCTCGTGGCCGCGCTGCTGGCGAGTATCGGCGTCGCCGTGTTTGCCCTCGCGATGCCCGATGTCGACGCCCAGGTTACGCCTGAACTGCGCCGGGCCGCGTTCCGCTCGGTGATCCTGATGTATTCCGTCGCCGCGTTCGTCGCGGGCGTGCTCACCTGGTTGCTCGTGCCGCCAGCGGACGTCGACGGCGCCTCGGGGCGCGGTCTTTTCGAAGGGGCCGGATTCGTGCTGAGCCGGCCCATCGTCTGGGCGCACGCCGCGACGATCGTGTGTGCGTATTGTTGCTTCAAGGGACTCGACAACTATTCTCTGTATGCCGTGCAGGTCCTCGGGATGAACGAAATCGACGGCGCTCGCCTGGCATCCTGGGGCGCCTGGAGTCGTCCCGCGGCGGCATTCCTTGCGGGCGTGCTTGCGGATCGCTGGTCGGGCGCCAGGACACTCCGCGCGGCATTCGTATTGCTGCTCGTCTGTTATGCCGTGCTTTCGGTGGTCCTGCCGGACGGCGTCGGGCTCGTGCTGATCTACCTGAATCTCTTTGTAAGTTTTGCCGCCGTATTCGCCCTGCGCGGCGTTTATTTCGCGCTACTCAATGAAAACCGTGTGCCGCCGTTCCTGACCGGTGCGGTTGCCGGAACCGTGTCCTTCATCGGCTTCACGCCCGATGTATTTTTCGGGCCCGTCACGGGGCGGATTCTCGATGCAAATCCCGGGCTCGTGGGACACCAGAACTACTTCCTGTTCCTGGCCGCGATCGCGCTGTTGGCCATCGGCGTCGTGTTCTGGTTGCTCAGGCTGCAGCAGAAGACAGATGAGTCGACGTGGCCTGCCGATGTGCATGCAATGAAACGCGATCTGCACTAGAGTCAGCATTGTCGATTTCGCATAGGGGACGATCATGCACAAGTACCTTGCCGCACTGACAATCCTGTTTCTCGTTGCCTGTCAGCCCGAGCCGCCGTCCGAGCCGGCGCAGCCGGCGGCGCCCGAGCCCATGGCAGAGCCCGAGCCCGCCGCCGCAGTGGATCCGCTGGGCGCGGCGCTCGACGCACAGTCCGACGAGGCCAAAGCGCGCTACGTCTACCGCCACCCGCGCGAGACCCTGGAGTTCTTCGGCGTGGAGCCCGGGATGACCGTGGTCGAGGGGCTCCCCGGCGGCGGTTGGTACAGCAAGATCCTGCTGCCCTATCTCGGCAGCGAGGGTCGGCTGATCGGCGCCGACTACTCGATGGACATGTGGCGGCTGTTTTCCTTCGCAAGCGAAGAATTTCTTGCCGAGCAGGCGGGCTGGGTCGACAGCTTCCCGCAAGACGCACGGGAATGGGCAGGGGGCAATGGGGCCAGCGTTGCCGCGTTCACATTCGGTGACATGCCGGGCGAATTTGCCGGGACCGCCGATGTGGTACTCATGATTCGCGCCTTGCACAATCTCGCGCGTTTCTCGGGGGGAGAGCGCGACTTTCTCGGTGAAGCACTCGCCGACGCCTATGCGGCGCTCAAGCCGGGCGGCATCCTCGGTATCGTGCAGCACGAGGCGCGAGACGGCATGTCCGACGAGTTTGCCGGCGGCAGCAACGGCTACCTGAAAAAAAGCCGCGTCGTCGCGGCGGCGGAGCAGGCCGGCTTCGAGCTGGTGGCCGAAAGTGACCTCAACGCCAACCCCAAGGATCAGCCGACCGAGGACGATATCGTCTGGCGCTTGCCGCCCACCCTCGCCACGAGTGCCGAGGACCCCGACCTGCGTGCGGAACTCGAGGCCGTCGGCGAATCGAATCGGATGACGCTCAAGTTCCGCAAGCCGGAGTAGTCCCGGGCGAGATACTCCCGTTCAGGCGAGGCTGAAAAGCAGGAATTCGGCCTCGCTGCCGGCTTTGGCCGTGACACTCTCCTGATGGCGCAGCTGCAGCCCGTCCCCGGCACTTAAGCGTTCGCCGTTGACCTCGATCTCCCCGGAGACGACCTGGACGAAGATGCGCCGCTGCCCGACGTCCGCGAGCGACACCTCGTGCCCCTTTTCGAGGACGCTGGCGTACAGGTCCACATCCTGGTGAATCGTGAGCGAGCCGTCGCGACCGTCGCGGGAGCCGACCAGGCACAGGCGGTTGAGCTTCTGCTCGCGGGGAAACAGGGTCTGCTCGTAACCCGGGTCAAGCCCGTTTTTCTCGGGGAAGATCCAGATCTGCAACAGGTGCAGTTCCTCTTCATCGGAATCGTTGAACTCGCTGTGCAGCACGCCGGTCCCGGCAGTCATGCGCTGCACCTCACCGGCCCGGATGACGGTGCCATTGCCCATGCTGTCGCGGTGGGCGATCGCGCCGCTGATGATGTACGTCACGATTTCCATGTCCTTGTGCGGGTGCGTCCCGAAGCCCTGGCCCGGCGCGATGCGGTCTTCATTGATCACGCGCAGGGTGCCGAAGTGGATGCGCTCGGGGTCGTAATAATTGGCGAATGAAAACGTGTGCTTTGCCTTGAGCCATCCGTGATCGGCGCCGCCGCGGCTTTGTGCAGGAATGATTTCAATCATGTTTGCCTCCCTATCGTTCAGGCCGCCCGCCGGCGTTACCACGATCCGCGCCCCGGGCGCCTATGATTTCGACATCGGTAATCCCGATGAAGCCGAGCACGTGCCGCAGGTACGGGGTCGCGAAATCGACCGGGCTGCCGACCTCGACGCCGCCCGAGGGGACGATAACGTAAGCTTTCTTGTCGACCAGCAGACCCTCGACACCGTCGGCGGTGTAACGGAAGGTCTTCCGGGCGCGGGCGATCATGTCGATCCAGGCCTTGAGCGTGGCGGGAATCGAGAAATTGTAGATCGGCGTGCCGATAACGATGACGTCGGCTGCTTCCAGTTCGGCGACGAGTTCGTCGGAGAAAGCGAGTGCCTTGCGGTCCGTGGGCGTACGCTCCTCGGCGGGCGTGAAATTGGCACGCACCCAGTCCTCGTCGACGAAGGGCACGCCGCCAGCAACGTCCCGGCGGGTAATTGTTGCCTCCGGGTGACGGTCTTCGAGCGCAGAAACGAAATTTGCGACGAGGTCGCGGCTGATCGAGCCGTGCTGACGGGCGCTCGCGGTTACTTGAAGTACGTGCATTGTCCGGATCTCCATAATCAATCGTATGAGCAGACTTTGCCTGTTGACGAAAGATCAATAAATACGGATTTTTGGATATAATTGTTCTATATTTCGCAACAATATGGACAAGTTCGAGAACCTGCAGGCGTTCGTGACCGTGGTCGAGGCCGGGAGCTTCACCGCGGCGGCCGAGCGACTGGACACGGCCAAGTCGGCAATCAGTCGCCGCGTATCGGCACTCGAGGAGCGGCTCGGTGTGCAATTGCTGCGCCGCACGACGCGCACACTCAACCTGACCGACACGGGACGCAGCTTCTACGAGCAAAGTGCCCGCATCCTCGCCGATCTCGAGGAGGCGGAGTCCGCCGCACAACAGGACCACGGGGAACTGAGGGGGACGCTGCGTGTCGCTTTGCCGATGTCGTTCGGGGTGCGGCACATGTGCAAGCCCATCGCGGCTTTCTGCCGCCGGCACCCCAGGATCCATTTCGACCTCGACCTCAACGACCGGCGCGTCGATCTCATCGAAGAGGGTGTCGATCTCGGCAAGATTTATGACTACGACATCATTCTTCTCGACTTGAATTTGCCGGATATGAGCGGCTACGAGGTCCTGAAGTCCTTGCGGGTCAGCAAGGTAGCGACCCCGATCCTGATCCTTTCGGGCCTTGCAGGCATTGAGGATAAGGTTCGTGGCCTCGGCTTCGGCGCCGACGACTATATGACCAAGCCGTTCCACAAGGACGAGCTGGTGGCCCGTATCCACGCCATCGTGCGCCGGTCCAAGGGTCACGCCCAGTCGGTCATCCAGACCGGCGGTCTGAAAGTTAACCTGGACACTAAAACTGTCGATGTTAACGGCCAGCGGGTCCATCTGACCGGCAAGGAATACCAGATGCTCGAACTGCTCTCCTTGCGGAAGGGCACCACGCTGACCAAAGAGATGTTCCTGAACCATCTCTATGGCGGCATGGACGAGCCGGAACTCAAGATCATCGACGTCTTCATCTGCAAGCTGCGTAAGAAACTCGCGGCGGCGACAGGCGGAAAGCATTACATCGAGACGGTCTGGGGCCGCGGCTACGTGCTGCGCAATCCCGACGACGAGACGGATACCGGCGAAGCCGCCGCGTAAGCCGTTCTCAGTCTCGATTGTTGGATACGAAATGGCCGGGCTCGTCCCGGCCATTTCTGTTTCTGCAGGCAGACGCGCTATCGCGCCTGAAGCCCAACTTCGTCCTCGCCGGACGTCGTGGTCACGCTCATGCCGGACGCCTGCGCTACCCGCGCCGCATAGTAGGGCTGTATCGAATGGGCATCGACCTCGCCCGTGGCATCGCCGGCAAGCAGCGCGACGACCTGGTCGCTGAGACGCGCGGCCTTCCCCGTCGCCGTCACAGTGAACGAAAGACCCGCGCCATCGCCGGCAAGAACCGCTCGCACATGCCCCCGCGCGGCAGCGCCACAAGTCCGAGCCCAACCAGATTGAGCAAGAGCTTGACCTTGTTCTTCGGCAAAATGAGCGCGGGTCCGTCCCAAACGAGTTCATGTTTCTCGCTGGTCTTGACGAAAGCCTGCGCAACCTTTTCCGCGTCGCGGGTGTCGATCTCGGCCCCGGCCGATCCCGCCGCGCCG
>JARRMH010000350.1:0-6287 GCA_037386205.1 Woeseiaceae bacterium
TGTACGGCCCGCATCCGACCGAGTCGAACCCCGATCTTTCGGACTGGAATACGATGCTGCTTGCCGGCCCGCAATCCTGGGGCGGCGGCATGGCCGGCTTCGCGGATGACATCTGCCCGACGGAAGCCGATTGCACAGCGGCTGACGGCTCGGTTCTCAACTACAACAACGCCCAGGACGGGTTTATCAACGAGCCTGTGTTTGATGAGGAACTGACGACGGCGAGACTGGAACTCAGCCGGCTGCTCGATTTCAGCATCTTCACGAATTTCACGGCTGGCGTGTATTACTCCGATCGCGAGAAGTCCAAGGAAAACCGCGGTTTCTACCTGACGGCGCCGACCTTCCCGAATGCCGAGCCGGTTCCCGAGAATTATCGGCTGGGAACGACGGATCTCAGCTTCCTCGGCATCGATGACGGCATGATCGCTTACGACGCACTGGGGCTGTACCAGAGCAGCTACTACACGGCGTGGGATGCGGCGCAGCTGCAGACGGACCGCCTCGGCGATACTTACACCGTTCAGGAGACGCTGTTGACGGGCTTCGTCTCGGTCGACTTCGACACCGAGTGGGGCAACGTGCCGGTCAGCGGTAACTTCGGCGTGCAGGTCGTCAATGCGGACCAGGAAGCGTCCGGGTTCAACGTCATCAGCAACGAATCCGGTTTTGTCGATGCCGCACCTACGACAGACGGTGACAGCTACACGGATGTCCTGCCGAGCTTCAACATCAGCTTCGAACTCGCTGAGGATCACATCGTGCGTGCCGCCCTTGCGAAGACCATGACACGACCGCGTATGGATGACATGAGGCCCAATTTCTTCTCGAGCTTCGCCTTCAACTGGGCCAACGTGATTTCCACCGATCCGGAATCCGGGCCATGGAGCGCGACGGCGGGCAACGCCAGGCTGAAGCCGCTCGAGGCGGACCAGCTGGACCTCTCGTACGAGTGGTATTTCTCCGAGGACGGTGTCCTGGCAGCGGCGTGGTTCTACAAGGACCTCGTCAACTGGCACAGGGACGGCCAGGGGATCGGCGATTTCTCCGATCTTTATATTCCCGGTTTCCACCAGGCCGAAAACCCCAACAACCCGGGTGAGTTCTCGGAGCCGCAGACCTTTCTCGGCGTTGTGAATTTCCGCGAAGACGGGCTGGAGGGCTTCGTGCGTGGCATCGAACTGCAGGCCACCGTGCCATTCGGCGAGTTCGCAGGGCCGCTCGAAGGTCTCGGCCTGATCGCCTCCGCCTCGTTTTATGACGGCGAACTCGATGACGGTTCGAGCGTACCCGGACTGTCCGAGGAGACCTACCAAGGAACCCTGTACTACGAGTACGGCGGGTTCCAGGCGCGCGTATCGTGGACCAAGCGCGACAGCTTCAGGACGGAATTCCCGGGCCTCAGCCTGGCGCTGACGTCCACGATCGACCAGGGCGCCGAGATAGTCGACGCCCAGATCGGTTTCGACTTCGGCCTGGCAGGTATCGATATGCTCGACGGCCTGTTCATCTCGCTGCAGGGACAGAACCTTACGGACGAGGACACACTGCAGACAACCGGCGACGCCCGCGAGGTCCTGAAGTACCAGACCTTCGGAGCGAACTACCTGCTCAATGTGAACTACAAGTTCAGGTAAGGTCGGACGGTGACAGCGGAAAACCCTGCCGGGCCCCCCTCCCGGCAGGGATTATTTTTGAGACGATTGCAGACTGTTAGAATGGGGTCATCGCTTTCGCGCTCGCAGTTGATATCGAGATTCCAATGAATGAAAGAGTCCGCAAAGTAGTCATCGTCGGGGGTGGCACGGCCGGCTGGATGACGGCGGCCATGCTGAGCCGATTGCTCGGCAACCAGCCGGAGATCGAGCTCGTGGAGTCGGATGACATCGGTATCATCGGTGTCGGCGAAGCGACGAGTCCACCGATTCAGAACGTCAACCGTGCGCTCGACCTCGACGAACGGGAGTTCCTGCGGGAGACCAGGGCTTCGATCAAACTCGCGATCCGGTTCGAGAACTGGCGCGTGCCCGGGGAAGGCTATTTTCATACGTTCGGTGCTCCGGGCCGGAGCCAGGCCTTTTGTCATTTTCACCATTTCTGGGTGCGGGCCGTGCTGGCCGGCCACACCTCGACGATCTGGGATTACGACCTGAACTACCTGTGCGCGACTGCCGGCAAGTTTGCCAAACTTCAGGTCAAGGACCCGATCTGGGAAATGCAATATGCTTATCACTTCGATGCCGGTCTGTATGGCCAGTACCTGCGGCGCTACAGCGAAGAAAAAGGTGTCCGCCGGACCGAAGGCCTGATCGAGGAGGTCAGGCTGGATTCCGACAGCGGGCACGTAACGTCGCTCGTGCTTGAAGACGGCAAGGAGGTCTTCGGTGATTTCTTTGTCGACTGCTCGGGAACGCGCGGCCTGCTCATCAAGCAGGCGCTGGAGACCGGGTTTGACGATTATGGCCGATGGCTGCCGTGCGACCGGGCCATGGCGGTTCCGTCGGAGCGGTTCGAGACGACGTTGCCGTACACGCGCTCGATTGCGCACACGGGCGGCTGGCAGTGGCGGATTCCATTACAGCATCGCAACGGCAATGGCCTCGTGTACAGCAGCCGTCACTACAGCGATGACGAAGCAGCGGATATCCTGCTGAATAATCTCGAGTCCAAAGCGCTCACCGAGCCGAAAATCATCCCGTTCCGGACCGGGCGCACGGAGAAGCAGTGGAACAGGAACGTCGTTGCTGTCGGGCTCTCGAGCGGTTTTCTGGAGCCACTCGAGTCGACCAGCATTCACCTGATCCAGACGGCTATCACGCGATTGATAACGTTCTTCCCTCACAATGGTGTGGCGCAAGAGCTGGCCGACGAGTACAACAGGCAATCCCGGGCCGAGTTCGAATACATCCGCGACTTCATCATCCTGCACTACCATCTGAACGAGCGGGACGACGGCTTCTGGAAGGATACCCGGGAGATGGATGTTCCCGAGCGCCTGCAGAACAAGATGGAGCTGTTCCGTTCGACCGGTACCCTGACCAACGATCGCACTCGTCCTGGTTGCAGGTCATGCTGGGGCAGGGGGTCATGCCCCGGGATTATCATCCGCTGGCCGATGCGCTGACCGACGACCAGCTCGAAGACAAGCTGGTGATGACGAGAAAGACCAAGATGCAGCCCATGGATCAGCTACCGTCGCATGATGAATTCCTGGAGATGTACACCGGGAGCGGCTGACGCGCATGCCTAAAAGAATCGTCATACTGGGTGGCGGTACCGCGGGGTGGATGGCCGCCAACCTGTTCGCGAAACGCTGGTCGAACGATCAGGTCGCGGTCACGGTTGTCGAATCGCCCGACATCGGCATCATCGGCGTAGGCGAGGGTTCGACGCCGTTTCTCGAACGGTTTTTCAGACTCATCGAAGTCGACGACAGCGAGTGGATGCCACGCTGCAACGCGACTTACAAGCTGGCGATCCGTTTCGCGGGCTGGAGTCCTGCTGCGGGCATCGACAGCTACAGCCATCCGTTTCTTTCCCAGGTCGACCACTTCACGGAACGCGCGTTCGTGACCAACTGTCGGACGCGGCGACTCGGGCTGGACGTGCACACGCAGCCCGACGATTTCTTCATCAACAGCCTTCTCGTCGATCAGCGAAAGGGCCCGCAGGCGCCGGAACATTTCCCGTTCGCTATCGGCTACGGCTATCACTTCGATGCCGGACTGCTGGGACAGTTTCTCGGCGAATTGGCCGTAGCGCGCGGCGTGCGCCACGTGCGCACCCGGATCGTCGACGTCGAGATGGCAGAGAACGGGGATATCGCGGCGCTGCAGGGCGCCGATGGCGTTCGCATCGAGGCGGACATGTTCGTCGACTGCACGGGGTTCGCCGCGCTGCTCATGCAACAATCGCTCGGCGTGAAGTTCGAGAGTTTCAAGTCGAACCTGTTCAACGATGCGGCCGTCGTGATGCCGACGGCTGCCGAAGATGAACCGCGGCCCGAAACCGTTTCCTACGCGATGTCGAGTGGATGGTGCTGGAAGATTCCGCTTACCCATCGCTTCGGCAACGGCTACGTCTACAGCTCGGATTTCATCTCTGCGGATGAGGCGGAAACCGAACTGCGGGGCTTTATCGGCATGCTCGACAGCGAAGAGCCGGCACGGCATCTGAAGATGAACGTGGGGCAGCTCGCGAAACACTGGGAGAAGAACTGCCTCGCACTCGGTTTGTCCCAGGGCTTCATCGAGCCGCTCGAGGCGACTGCACTGCTGCTGGTGCAACAGGCGATTGAAATGTTCGTCACCCGCTACGAGAGAGGGAATTTCACCCCGGAGTTTCGGGACGACTACAACACCAAAGTGCATGAGCGGTTCGAGCGCGTGCGCGATTACATCGTCGCGCACTACAAGCTCAATACCCGCGATGACACGGACTACTGGCGGGCGAACCGGGAGAACATGGTGCTGTCCGACTCATTGCGGCACATCCTCGATGTCTGGTATCGCCGCGAGGACCTGGCGAAGGAAATCGACCGGCAGAAGATCGAGTCACATTTCACGGCCGCTTCATGGCACTGTCTCCTCGCAGGCTACGGTGCCTTCCCGCCGCTCGCCGATGACCAGCCCGGGCGGGGCGATCTCTACGAGGAGCACGCCGTCGCCGATTTCCTGCGGCGCTGCAGCCTGAACTTCAGGAGTCACCGCGAGAACCTCGCGGCACCGCGACAATGAGACCCGCGGGATGAACGGCGGCCGGCGCCTGGTTGTGGCAATCGTCCTGGCCGCGCTGCTCGCGGCCTGCGGCGGTGGTGGCGGGAGTTCACCGCCCACCATTGCACCGCCGCCGGGCAGCACGGTCACGATCTACTACCTGCGAGCCGATCCTTCCTACGACGGGTGGGGTCTGCACCTCTGGGGCGACGCGATTGATGCGGGTACGGGCACGAGCTGGGATGCACCGCGCCGGCCCGACCGTTACGAGAACGATATGGCCATCTTCGAGATTCCGGTTGTCGACGATTCGGGCGCATTGAACTTCATCGCGCACAATGGCGATCTCAAGAGCCCGACCTACGACATGCGCATCGTGCCGCAGAGTTTCGGCGACGAGGCATGGCTGGTACAGGATTCGGTCGCGTCGCTCGACGGGCCGGTCGGCAGGCCGTTCGACAGCCTGGCGGCTGCGCAGATGGCGCTGAACGCGCTTGGCAACGCTTCGGCGGGGCTCGACCTCGCGCCCGTGATACCGGTCGCGGTCGACTCCGGTCTGCCGGATAGCTGGGCGGACACGGCCGCCTTCATCGAAGTCTATGTCCGCGGGTACATGGACTCCGATGGCGACGGTACCGGCGACCTGCAGGGGCTGATATCGCGCCTCGATTACCTGCGCGATCTCGGCATCCGCGGTATCTGGCTGATGCCCGTGTTCGAAAGTGCCGACAATGACCACGGCTACGCCGTCGCGGACTACCGGGCGATCGAAACCGACTACGGCACGATGGCCGATTTCGAGATGCTGCTGGACGAAGCGCATGCGCGCGGTATTGCCGTGATCGTCGATTACGTCATGAATCATGCGGCGAGCGCGAACCCGTTGTTTCTCGATGCGACGACCGGACCGGGCAGCGACAAGTACGACTGGTTCGTCTGGGAGGACACGCGCCCGTCCGGGTGGAACACGTTTGCGGGAGATCCGTGGCGCAACAACGGCAACGGCTGGTACTACGGCGTGTTCTCGGCCCTGATGCCGGACTTCAATCTCAGGAATCCCGATGTCGTCGCATACCACAAGGACAACCTGCGTTTCTGGTTAAACAAGGGTGTCGATGGTTTTCGTTTCGATGCGGTCGGCGTGCTGTTCGAAAACGGACCGGCCGACTGGAACCTGCAGCCGGAGAATCATGTGCTGCTCAAGGAACTTCAGGCTCTGATTGGCGCATATGGCAAGCATTTCATGGTTTGCGAGGCGCCCGACGACCCGGTCGCCTTCGCGGCCGCGTCGTCGTGCGGCCGGGCATTTGCATTCCAGGCCCCGGGGGCGATTTTCGGTTCGCTGGCCGATTTCACGGCACGGGGCAGCCTGACCGATTTGCTTGCAGCGGTCGAGGCCGACCGCATGCCGCTGATTCTGTCCAACCACGACAGCTTCGCAGGCGCTCGCCCCTGGGACCAGCTGGGTGGCATCGATGAGGAGCTCAGACTGGCTGCTTCGACCTACGTGCTGGCGTCGCGCAACCCGTTTGCCTACTACGGCGAGGATGTCGGCATGGCCGGCGCGGCCGG
>JARRMH010000351.1:0-3794 GCA_037386205.1 Woeseiaceae bacterium
AGCGACGGACGCGGGCATCGAAGTATCGTTCGAGGGCGACAATGCGCCCGACAAAGAGGTTTACGATCGCGTGCTGGTGGCGATCGGCCGGCGTGCAAATGGGGACCAGCTCGCTGCCGACAAGGCCGGCGTCGACGTCGACAAGCGCGGCCTGATCAGCGTCGACAAACAGATGCGCACCAACGTGCCGCACATCTTTGCGATCGGCGATCTCGCGGGCGGCCCGATGCTGGCGCACAAGGCGACGCACGAAGCCAAGGTCGCGGCCGAAGTGGCTGCCGGCGAAAAGAGCTACTTCGATGCGCGCACGATACCGTCGGTTGCCTATACGGATCCGGAGGTTGCCTGGGCGGGCCTGACCGAGAACGAAGCCAGGGAGCAGGACATCGCTTACGAGAAGGCCCAGTTTCCCTGGGCGGCGAGCGGGCGTGCCCTGTCGCTTGGTCGCAGCGAAGGGTTCACGAAGCTGCTGTTCGAGCCCGGGACCGGCCGTGTACTCGGCGGTGCCATCGTCGGGCCGAGTGCCGGTGACCTGGTTGCCGAGATTGGCCTGGCCATCGAAATGGGGGCCGACGCTGCCGATATCAGCCTGACCATTCTCCCGCATCCGACGCTGTCGGAAACCGTCGCATTCTCGGCCGACCGCATCCGACGCTGTCGGAAACCGTCGCATTCTCGGCCGAGGCGTTCGAGGGGACGCTGACGGATCTCTACATGCCGAAGAAGAAAAAAGCCTAGTCCGACTGCTGCTCGCGCGCCGCGTCGATAACGTCGCGTGCCGCGGCCGAGATCAGCCCGGGTTCGTGTTCGAACAACAGCACGCTGTTTGCGACGCGAACGGCATCCTCGAAACGTCCGACGTACAGGTAGGCGTTCGCGAGCAGCAGGCGACTCGCCTGATCATGGGGAGCACCCTCGGACGCGGCCTCGAGGTATTCGATGGCATCGTGCGGATTTTTGCCCCTGGCGAGATAGGCAAAGCCCATCAGCGAGTTGAGTTCCGGCGTTGCCTCCGAGATAGTCAGTGCATTCTCGAGGGAATCGATCAGCCTGGAAGCATAGCGAACCCGTTCCGCCGGGCTGTAACTGCCTGCGACGCGCTGGGCCCAGTACTGGGCGTAATCCATCCAGATCGTGAAATCCCAGGCCATGAGGCGAATCGCCGACTCGAAACGCGTGTTGGCGGCCTCGATGTTGCCCCGATAGCCTGCGACGCGGCCGAGGCCGGCTTCCGCCAGGGCGCGCAAATCGTCGCTGGACAGCACGTCGTTGAACCAGCGTTCCGCTCCGGCGACGTTGTCGAAGCGCAATGCCATGCGAGCGAGCGCAAGCTGCACCTCGTCGGCGGACATCTCACGAATACGGGTTGTGAAGCCGGGCAAAGCCGTGTCCGTGGGCACCGAGCGGTGGCTGAACTGGCGTTCGAGGTAGTATTTCAGCAGGTCGGTGTCGAGTCGCCCGGCGTCGAGACCGAACGCTTCCTCGAATGCCGCGACCTGCGACTGCCCTTGCGCGGTGGACCGGACATAGCGGGTTACCTGGTCGGCAAGCTGCTCGTCGGCCCCAGGCCGGCTTCTCAGGTAGTGTACGAGCAGCCACGACTGCGCGTAGAACATCGCTCCGTCGATATCGGACAGCGACGCGGCATCGGTTACCGCCAGGATCGATGCCAGGGGCATCCAGTGCCCGAACCCGAGTGTCGCGAGGTAGCTGTCCGGCGCGAGTCCGTACTCGAATGCCTGGTCGACCAGGCGTGAGTGCGACAGGTACTCGGCATTGCCCTCTTCGAACCAGCGCGGGAAGCGGACGGGATGCGACTGGCGGTTCAGGTAGTGCGCGTATTCGTGCAGGATGATCTGAATGCCTGCGGAGTCGTCGCTGTCCTGGATCAGGATTGCGTTCTCTCGCAAGTCCGAGAAAAAATAGCCGCCGGAATATTCCGGTGCGCCGATACTGACGTAGTCGTCATGGTCATCGACGGCCACGATGATCGTCGGCACGCTGGCTCGCCACGTCGACTCCTCGCTTGCGTCGCCGAGCGATGCGCGCATGATTTCAAGGTGGCGCAGGAGTTCCACGGTGCGGTCGACACCCAGGACGCTGTAGATACGGAAGTTGTTGCTGCGGATATCCAGCCAGGGCTTGCTATCGAGGGTCTCGCCCGACACCGCGGGAATCGCGAAGCCGAGCAGACCGATCGACAGGACCGTTATTCTGACGAGCCGGGCGAGCATGAATTGTTGTCTGCCTCCTGACCGGGGAACCGTAGCCGATAGTAGCAGAGCAGGGCGGCGTGCCTCAGCCGCGCCCGTTTCTCCTGAAGAGAACATGATCGAGGCTGAGCTTACCGGCGCCCTCGAGGACCAGGGGCAACAGCATTGCCAAAAACAGCAGCGGGATGCGGAAGTTGCCGAATCCCTTGTCGGTCACGCTGTAGCCGCGCCAGAGTTCGGCGAGGGAGTTCCATTCGTCCGGCCAGTGGACTCCGCCGATGGCCACGATCGTGAGAATCATCAGGCTCACGGCCCAGAAGCGAGTGAACAACCCGAGCACCAGGCCGAGCGCGCCCAGCAGCTCCACCCAGGTTGCCAGGAACCAGCTGATCTCGACCGGTATGAAGTTGAAAGGAACAGGAAAATTCTCCTGCACGTTGCCAAACCAGTTACTGCCGTTGAGTTTCATCATCCCGGCGCTGCCGAACTCCCACGCCAGCAACAGCCTGAGCGGCAGCAGCGCGAACCAATCGCCCGCCTGTTCGGGTACGTCGACGATCGTCTTTGTCAGGTTCCGAATCGCCTGCATGGTCTTTCCCTCAGTTCCCGGCGCGCGTGCCGACGAGGATGCCGCGGTCGCGCATGTCCTCGAGTGCTGCTGCGCCGTGATGCACCAGCGCGTCGACATCGGGATAGCCGATTCGGTCGGCGAGCCGGGAGAGCAGCATCCTGCCCGACATCGTCTCGTTGCTGCCGATGGCGTCCAGCAACGCCGCTGTCACGCCGTTCAGTTCGAGAAAGCCGATCTCGTCGTCATCGTCTCGATACAGAGCGAGATACACCGGCTGCGCCGCAGGCTCCCGCGGCAGGAAGTCGGGTGAAATCCGGTGCACCGGGAATTGATACGCGTAGGCTTTGGCAAGGCACGACTTGACCGGAACCCCTTCGAGCAGGTCGCCGTCCGGATCAATTTCGCCGGGGTCGTTCTGCGCGTCGGCAACGGACAGTTCGAGTTCGGCGTACTCGTAGTGGGCAAGTTCGATCAGAAACGGGAAGTCGTCGGCGGCGGGTTCAAACTCGTTTTGCAGATAGGCGAGGAATTCCTCGGGCAGCTGCAGGAAATAGGGCGTCTGCGCTTCATGCTGGCGCATAAAGCCCCGGATGAACCGGCGCCATTGCGTGTCATCGTGAATCCTGCGCAGGACCGGGAAGAATGTGCCGAGGAGGCTGAACAGGTTGTTGAAGAACAGGTCCCGGTAAACCGCCATGCGACGCGCTTCGATGTCGTCGGGCGCCGGTACGTTTTCGGGGTCGCGGATATGGGCGGCAAACGCATACTGTCGCTTCCTGAAAGTCGATGAGTCACGCTCACCCATTGGCCACCCGCCTCTCCCGGCACTCGGTCTGCAGGGCCTTGATGCGGCGCACCTCGCCGAGTAACTCGTCGAGTGGCGGGAAGTTGAAGTCGCGCTCGAGCAGCGTCGGGACCGGTCCGAACAACGCGTAGGCGTCTTCGAGCAGACTCCACGCCTGCTCGTCGACAGGTGTCCCGTGCGTGTCGATGCGCAGGTCCTCGTCCTC
>JARRMH010000352.1:0-4490 GCA_037386205.1 Woeseiaceae bacterium
TCCAGCACGAACTTGTCAAAGGCAAAAAAGGCCAGCCCCAGGGCAAGCACGACCATGATCACTCGATCGAGCTTCTTGCCGGTATACGGGGTGATCGATTCGCTGCGGTCTACGTCCTGCTCGCGCTTCAGGCCCTCGGGCGTCAGCTCGAAGGCCCAGGCGAAAATCAGCGCCGGGATGAACCCGATGACGAACACGATCGTCGTATTGCGGACGGCAACATCGCCAAAACCGAACGCGGGAAAGATGGTCTCTACGACCTGTATGACCAGCCAGGCCACGACCACGTAGGCCGCGCCCACGCGAATCACATTTCGCCGCTTCAGTTCAGCGAGCAACGTCATGCCTGTGCCCCCCCACGTAGCCTCACCGGATGATGTGGGATTGAAGCGGGTTTGTCGATTCACAGCCCGAGCGAGGGCCTGGGTCGCTGGAGAGCTGCTGGCCCCTACGCCCCTTCCCTTCAAGCACATGGCCTGAGAACACTGGCAGCGTAAACTGCGCTTGAAGTTAGTTGCCGAAAGGCTCTACTTTTTGCTTGGCGACGAGAGCAGGAAGCTTACGAGCGCCTTTCTCTCCCACAACGTCGCCCTGGAACAGGAGTCGCCGAGCCAAGCTCCAACTAAGCTCCAAAGTCGACCGCTCACCTTTTCACGCTAGTTTTATGCCGGGACACCGGGGGATTGGAATCCCTTGGTGTGGGGCATAGCCACAGTCGATACCCGTTTAGTGTCGCCGCAGTACGTCGATCTGTTCGATCATCTTCTCCGCCGCCGCCAGATTTTTTTGCAGCAGAATCAGGGCTATTTCCTGGTTGCCGATCCAGTTCCGCAACTGATCAAGCGCGACGGGGTCGACGTATCTATCCAATACAACATGCGCTTGCTCATCGCCAAACGGTGCGTCGCACTCCTGGAGCATCTGCCAGTCCAGCCCATCGGTGGTGATGCATTCACGCCAGATATGTCGCGCCATTGCGACCGGGGTCATGCCCCGGATGGTATCTCGATACGGCGGAATCAACCGGGTGATGTAGCCGGCCTGCTCCGCGGAACCGGCCGTGTAGTACTCGGCAAGTTGCGCCCTCAGGTCCGCATCCCGTATGAGCCCGAGCTCGCCGGCACTCTTGAGCTCTGCGTAAGTGGTCTCTGTGTTCACATAGGGGAAGACCTGGCTGGCCTGATAGAAAGCAAGCGCGGAACGCCAGGCGGACCCGTCTTTTAGGACACCCGTATCCGAGTAGTTCAGCGCAGCCTCGCCTTCCTCGATGACCTGACGCCAGAACGACTGCCGCATGCGGATGTTCTTTTGGTCTGCAAGCAGATCATTCGCTATGCGTTCAATGTAGGCATCCGCGCGCATCTCTTCGCGGCGCTCATCGTTCCAGTTCGAAACCTGGATACCGACGAACACACCGATTACGACGATGACGAAGTCGAGGCCGACCGCGAACCAGTTCTGCGCTTTAACATGCTTAGTGATCCTGCGGAGCAACACGGGCGCGCCTCTTTAGCGGAGATGGGCCGAGTATATGCGACTGCGCCTCACGGCGGCGCCGGTAATCCTGGCGGGTCTACCAACCCTTTCGACGGCTTAGGTTCTTATGCCGGGACAGCGGGGGATTGGAATCCCTTGGTGTGGCGCGTAGGCGGAGCCCCCGACTCAGGCGACAGCCCGTCTGACGAGCAGAACCGTGGAATGAACGAGTCAACGAGTCCTGGCCACCAACCCCACTCTGCCAACCCTTGCGGGCATCGCGTATCAGCCCAGGGTCCCCGGGGCCACTGGATCCGGCCGCCCTTCCGAGCCGTCGGTTCTCAACGCAGAGGCGGGCGGATGCCCGGGCTACCGACGATTCACGGTCCGGTCGCTTTGTTGCCTTGCGCCTCTCTGAGCGAGCCGGCTTCGAATCCGGGCACTTGCTCGGGATGCTCTGTTGAAGGCGGATGCAGCGCAACCGCATCGTCCGGGTCAACGCCGATGTCTGCCGACGGCCATAGTCTGACGAGCAAGGTGGCCGTGACTCCATCGACTATGGCTGCAGCGAGTTCATCCTGCGCCAGGAAGATATGGCCCTCCGGCCTGTCGTAAGTCTCCGACCACAACAGACGATCCGAACCCGCGTCGATCAGCTGTGCTGTGACGCGAATCTGGCCTTCGTCGTGCTGAACTGACCCCTCGAGGATGCTCGCCACCTTGAGCGGTCGCGTGAACGCAACCGGGTCGGCCAGTTGCTCTGCGGAGGCGAATGCCGAGCTCCGGGAAGTCACCTGCAACCCAGGGACCTGGGAAAGCAGGTTCAGTACTTGCTCCGCCATGCTGGCGGAGAAGTGCTCGTTGCCCGCATCGTCACTCCTGTTGACGAACGGAAACACGGCGATCGATTGGCCTGACGGCAACGCCAACGCCTTGGACTCGGAAAGGGCTTCTTCTGAGCCGTTCAACTCCGTGCTTTCAACGCACGGTGTTGCTGCGAGCTGCCACTGGGGCTCAGGGAAAAGGCGATCGAGTCCCACCACGACGATAGCCAGCGCCAGCAGTACGGCAATGACCTTGTTGATCTTGATGCCGCTCGCGATCATCTCGGCTGAGTCGTGGTCGACATCCTTCTCCCGCCTGAGCCCGTCCGGCGTCATCTCGTAGACCCAGGAGAAGATCAGGGCGGGTACGAAAAAGAGCAACAAGAGCCCGAGAAGGAGCTGGAAGGCCCAATCCTGGATGCTTAGCGCCGGAAACAACAGGTCAGCAGCCTGGAGAATCAGCCAGGATGTGACCACGTACAGAAGGGCGTTCTTGACGACATGGCGCCGCCGGAGTTGGTGGAATATTGAAAACGTGATGGGAAGTGCTCCTCAGGTATTCAGCCACCGTACCACGTGCCGGGAGCACGGCGTGCAAAAAGCGACGGGGCGAGTCTGTTCCCGGCGATGGCCGGGACGGCGCAACGCGGACCTATAACTCATGGTGACGTACATCGCCGGCGGCAGGTTGACCTGGCCGGACGATGCTCGGGCAGTTTCGGACTGGTCTCGACCCAGGTTCGGGCAGCCGAGTCAGGCACTGCAGATGAGCCGTTGAAGGGCATGGGCCAATGGACCTGCAGCCCCCTGGTCTCAGGGCATCGGTTCGGACGGTGGTTCGGAAGCCGGTTCGGACGGAGATTTCCGGCTGATGCGGGCGGTGAGAAATCCCTTGGCTTTCTTCTAATTATGTAAGCAAACCGGTAACTCCTGGCGGGCCCACCATGAAAATCATGGGGTTAGGGGGCTATGGGAGAGGCGAAGGGAATTGGAATCCCTTGTTGTGTGACAGCGGTTGAGCGTGACGCGTCAGCTTGCTGCCGTACAGATCAAGCAAGGAACCTCCTCACGACGAGCGCCCACACCAATATGGAGACGAGGAACCAGCTGCTCAATACACGGTGAAAGGCTGCCGACTTGATGAGGTACCCGGCGCCCGACAGCACGATGTAGTGCCCGACGAAAGGCAAGTAGTACCAGGGCTCAAACAGGTTGCCTCGCATCGCGGTCTGCAGGATGTCGAAAATCCCTGTCATGACGAACGCCAGCAGGAACAGGTGCAGTTCGAACCGGCTGTCTGATTTCCTCTCATCGGGTCGATACAAGGTGATCGCCACCGCGTAGTGAGATATTGCCCAGAGCACCAGCACCAGGAACATCTCGAAGCTCCACACCTCGTTGTTCCGCCAGCTGAAAAACACCCACCAGTTAAGGACGAGAACGACGACAAAGAAACCGGCATACGCAAGGCGGAGATCCAGGGCCTGCTTACGGAAGATCTGGGTGACGGAGCCTCTCAGGATATGAGTGAGTCCGAAACCGAAGATGATCGAAACCAGTACCGATAAGAATTCAAACTCGCTCATGGGGCCGATTTCGCCTGGTTCAAAGTCCGGGCATTATCGGCAACGTTACCGCACGGGGAAACCGCCGTACTTTGCGCCCTGCATGGATGTAACTCTCCGCTTGCCTAGTGAGCTTGAGATGAAGGTTCCAGGTTCGCCGCCGAGCCCCCGAGCGGGAGAACGGTGCCTCGTCGAGGCGCCGGGGATTCCTGGCGGGCCCACTACGAAAATCATGGGGTTAGGGGGCTACGGGGAGAGACCAGGGGATTGGAATCCCTCGGTGTGTGGGCACAGGGGCCTCGCGACCCGCCTTCATCACCCGGATTTCAACTGCCCGCCCCCCACTCAGAGGTATCGACACGGCGAACCGCTGACGTCTGCTAACGGCCACAAGCGGACCACTTTCTGGTCGCCCGGGTGTCTCACCCGTTCGCCGAATAGGCACAGCGCGATTGGGGTTCTGGCGGATCTGGTGATGGAAGGGGGAAGAAGTTCGCGAGGTGAAGTCCTCCTCGTTGGTCGCGACGGCGACCGCCGGTTGTTGATTTGCTCCAGCGCCTGGATATCCCGGTTACTCGCGCTCGTTATGACCTGACGGGCCAGCCGGGGCTCTCCGGGCGCGCCA
>JARRMH010000353.1:0-3220 GCA_037386205.1 Woeseiaceae bacterium
GCGACCAGCTCGTCGAAGAAGCCGGCCGTCTTCGCCGAATCAACGTCGAAGTACTGCGCGACCGTCACGGCTTTCTGGAACGCACTCGGGTCGAGCCGGTTGCGCAGCACGGCGGCAGCGACACGCGGCATGGTCATGCCGATCGCGACCTCGTTGGCTGCGATCTTGAAGTCGCCGCGGGTGCCAATGACGTAATCGGCGGAGAGCATCAGGAACACGCCCATCGCGAGCGCATGCCCGTTGCAGGCAGCGATGACAGGGTACGGATAGGAGAGCACGCGCGCCGGCAGCTTGTAACCGCGACGCAACATGCCGATGGCGGCGAGGCCGCCCTGCTTCATGACCTTGAGGTCGAAGCCGGCCGAGAACACGTCGTCGCGGCCGGTTATGACGACGATGGCCTTGTCCTTTTCGGCCTGCTCGAAGGCCGCATGGATTTCACGCAGCACAGCCGGCGCCAGCGCATTGCGCTTGCCGTCGTCGATGCGGATCGTGGCGATACCGTCGTCGAGGCTGTACTGCACGAACTCCATCGACGCCCGCTCCCCCCTGCCGTCCGGTCAGCTCGCCTGCTTGTCGGCGATGTACTTCATGACCTGCTGGCGCACCGCGACCAGCGGCAGGTCGCCGTTCATCAGGACGACGTCGTGGAACTCGCGGATGTCGAAGTCATCGCCGAGTTTTCTCTGTGCCTCGTCGCGCAGGCGCAAGAGCTCCATCATGCCAACCTTGTAGGCCGTCGCCTGCCCCGGGATAACGATGTAACGCTCGATCTCGGACTCAACGTCGGTTGCGGCCATGCCGGTATTCTCGAGCATGTAGTCGATCGCTTCCTCGCGCGACCAGCGCTTGGCGTGGATGCCCGTGTCGACGACCAGGCGCACGGCGCGGAACAGCTCGGCCTGCAAGCGGCCGAGATTGTCGTAGGGATCGTCCTGGTAGCCCATCTCCCAGGCCAGTCTTTCCGCATACAGCGCCCAGCCTTCCGAGAACGCCGTGAACCCGGCCTCCTTGCGGAATTCGGGCACACCCTCGAGTTCGGTCTGCAGCGCGGTCTGGAAATGATGCCCGGGAACGGCTTCGTGGTACGCGAGCGTGCGCATGCCGTATTTCGGCGTCGCCTTGATGTCGTAGAGGTTCGCGTAGAAGATGCCCGGGCGGCTGCCGTCGCGCGACGGGCCGTTGTAATAGGCCCCCGGCGCCGTCTTCTCGCTGAACTCGGGCACGCGGCGCACCTCGACGTCGGCTTTCGGCATCCTATTGAACGCCGCGCTCATGCCTTCCTCGATCTCGTCGATGATCGTCGCGTAGTCCTCGAGGATTTGTGCCCGTCCCTCGTCGGTGTCCGGATAGTAGAAGCGGTCTTCCTCGGCGAGCTGGTCAAACAAGGCCTTGACGCCGAGCGAGCGGTCGTAGCCTTCCGACTCGAAGATCTCGAGCATCTCGGCCTGGATGCGGCTGACCTCGGACAGGCCGGTCGCGTGAATCTCGTCGGCGGTCATGTTGGTCGTCGTGTTGGTGCGCAACATGTAGTTGTAGAACGCCTCGCCGTCCGGCAGCTTCCAGACACCGGCATCGGTGGTCGAGCTCTCGCGCAGGTCGGTGAAATAGTCGATGTAGCCCTGGTAGGCGGGATAGACGACGGTCTCGATCTGCTCGCGGGCCTGCTCGAGGAATGCGGCACGCTCATCCTCGCCGATCGCCTCGGCCTCCGCGAGCTTCTCCTCGAACGACACGTACAGTACGTTCTCTTCGGGCGGCTGCGAGACGAAGTTCTCCATGATCTCGAGCGACTTGTCGATCACGAATGTCGGCGGAATGATGTCCATCTCCTCGCGGACCCGCAGGCCTTCCATGTTCTGGTCCATCTTGATGCCGATCTTCGACAGCCGGCTGATGTAGTGCTCGGCGTCCTCGGGCTCGTTGACACGATGGAAGGTGTCGAGAAACCGCGGTATCGAATTCTGCAGGCCGAACAGCTGATTGACCGGGTAGTTGTGGAAGCGGTACTGGCGCATCTTCTCGGGATCGCCCAGCAGCTCTTTCAGGACGAGGACCGAGAGCCGCTCCGACTCGGTCAACTCGTCCGGGTCGTACTCGTCGACGCCGGCCATGACCTCGTCGAGAAACGCGATGTCGCGGTCGCCGGCGGCGATCGAGTCGTCGTTCCATGCGGCGTTGTGTCCCTTGATGCCGATCTGCTCGAGCATGCCCATCGAGGTCAGCATCTCGGGCTTATCCCAGATGTACTGAATGAACACCCGGTTGAAGTAGTTGTTGATATAGAACGGCTTGCCGTACCACTCGTGCAGGCCGAACGCGATACCGACGGCGAGCACGACAGCGACCGTCAGCCCTGTGAATTTGAAAAGTTTCTTTATTTTTCCGGGCATCAGCGTGCTCCCCGGATTAACAGGCTGCGTACCTTAGCACCATTCGCGCACCTGCTGGCAAGGGCTGACAACTCCGCCAGCCCCAGCCCGTCGCCAAGGGACATTCCGGGGACGATTGCCCGGCGTCGCGCCGACAACTCCAGTATAGTCCGCCCGTACCGCATTGCCTTTATACTCTGCGCTTTCCGCCGGGAGCTCCCACCACGCATGAATCTCATCGCCGAACTCAAACGCCGCAACGTCATCCGCGTGGGGCTCGCGTATCTCGTGCTGAGCTGGCTCCTGCTGCAAATCGGCGACGTGCTGATCAACGCGCTCCAACTCGACGACTCGGCGCTGACGGTCGTCCTCGTCATTCTCGTGCTCGGCTTCATTCCGGTGGTCGTCTTTGCCTGGATCTACGAGCTGACGCCCGAGGGCGTCAAGCGTGAGTCCGAAGTCGATCACGAGGCTTCGATCACGTCGCACACCGGGCATCGCCTCAATATTGCCATCGTCGTGCTGCTCGCGGCGGCCGTCGGGCTCTTTGCCTGGGACCGGCTCACCACGCGCGAGCCCGCGTCTGCATCGCCGGCCGTGCAGGCACAGTCATCAGCCGCAGTGTCGAACGGCGCACCGCGTTCGATCGCGGTACTGCCATTCGCGGACATGAGTGCCGAACGTGACCAGGCCTACTTCGGCGACGGCATCGCAGAGGAGCTGCTCAACGTGCTCGCGCAGGTCGAGGGACTAAAGGTTGCCGCGCGCACCTCGTCGTTCAAGTTCCGTGGCGACGAACACGACATCGTCGAGATCGGCAACGCACTCAAGGTCGGTGCCGTACTCGA
>JARRMH010000354.1:0-3206 GCA_037386205.1 Woeseiaceae bacterium
GCAACGGCAAAGGCCGGCTGATTGCGAAACAGCCCGAGAAAGACGACGTTGTCGTGCCGGATCAGCTCGCCAATCGTACTGCGGTCGAGCAAGGCCGCAGCCGGCGGGTCGCCGCCCGCCAGGCAGCGGTCGCCCCAGACCGGCACGAAGCGCGCGTCCGGGCTGAAAAGCGCCTCGGAAAGCCAGTTTTTGTCTTTGCGGCGTTCCCCGGAGCGGTCGACGAACGCCCCGGCAAACACGTTGGGATCTTCCATCACGCCAGTTTAGCGGAACTGGCACCGATAGCGCAGGCGGGACAGGTCTGGTTGTCGAGGGCATAGGTGTCCTGGACATAGTTGCCCTCGCAGCCGCCGCAATTCGCGAGGTACAGCTCGTCGTCGTACGAGATGCAGTGCAGGAGGTTCCGTGCCCACTCGAAGCCGAGCCTGGCATCCGGGTGCAGGATCCTGTAGGTCTCGTAAGCCCGGCACAACCGGTGGCCGAACTCGACATCGGGACGCGGCCAGCAGGCATGCACCTTGTCGTCTTCGTCGACGCGAATCAGGAGCCCGGCACAGAAGAGTGCAACCAGGGTCATCGCCTGCAGCTGGTTCACCGGGTTCTTGACGAAACGTTGCACCTGGCGCGGTGACTTGCCACGGCGCCGCTTGATGTCGGACCGCCCGTGGAAATAGTTGGCGTAAAGCTTGCGAATGCGATCGTCCGAGAGCCCCGTGCATTCGCGAATCGTGCGCGTGCGGGCTTCGTGCCCGATCATTCTGAGCGCCAGTTCGAACTGGCTTCGCTCACCCGCGTAGCGGTCGTCCGTCAGTTTCATATTTCGCCCTTTATGCTAGATTATGACCAGATAGAGATTTTCGGCAGGCTATATATCCTTAAATGGTCGAATAATCCAAAATATAGTATCTCCGGGATAAGACAACAAACGGGCCAAACCGCAGGGAGGAAAGATGTATGGACTACCAGGCGCTGACGACGGACGATCTTGCAAACGTCAGGGAACTGAACCGGGTCTGGCTCGAGCTGCCCGGTTTGACGCCGCCCGTGCCGCTCACGCGCCAGCGGCGGGATCGGCTGGCTGCCGCGCCTTCCCTGCTGTTCTCGTTGCAGCCCGCGGACGAGGCGAAGTGGCGTTGCCTGCTCGCCGATGAGTGCCAGCACGACCTGTTTCGGCGCGACCAGCCTGCGAGTGCCGCCAAGCGCGACCTGCAGGCCGACGGACTCGCGTTCCTCTGGTCGCTGGCGCGCCGCAACCCGTATGTTGCGCGACTGATCACGGGCGCGCCGCTCGGCTGGTGCGAACGGGTCGCGGCGCTGACGCTGGTGCGAATTCAGGCATGCGCGCGATCTCGCGATATCGCCGAACCACTGTTGCCTGAGCAGTCTGCCCTCTACCGCCGGCTGTTCACCCACGGCAGCAGCGGCGTGCGCGAAAAACGGGTTGCGGCCCAGCTGGCGGTTATGCAGGCCCTGCTGACGGCCGGTCGCGGCCCGGACCACGGCCGGTTGGCGGCGGCCGCGTGTCGCATGCCGGCGCCGCGCCGGCGGATCGCCGACGAGGTGTGACCGGGACCGATGCGCGGTTACAATACGCCGCGCGATGAAGGCCCTGTCCATAAAAAACCTCACCAAGACTTACGCGAACGGCAACCAGGCACTCAAAGGGATCGACCTCGACGTCGAAGAAGGCGATTTCTATGCGCTCCTCGGACCGAACGGAGCCGGCAAGACCACAGCGATAGGCATCATTTCCTCGCTCGTCAACAAGTCGGGCGGCAGCGTCGAGGTGTTCGGCCACAGCATCGACACCGATATCGAGGCGGCCAAGTCGTGTCTCGGCATCGTGCCGCAGGAGGTCAATCTCAATCTCTGGGAAAAGGTCGGCAACATCGTCACGAACCAGGCGGGCTACTATGGCATCGCCGGCAAGAAGGCGAAGGAAAGGGTCGAGAAGTACCTGCGGGCACTGCGGCTCTGGGACCGGCGCGACGACATTGCCCGCAGCCTTTCGGGCGGCATGAAGCGCCGCCTCATGATTGCGCGCGCGCTGGTGCACGAACCGCGGCTGTTGATCCTCGACGAGCCGACGGCGGGCGTCGACATCGAAATACGTCGTTCGATGTGGGAGTTCCTGCAGGAGATCAACGTCGCCGGTACCACGATCATCCTCACGACGCACTATCTCGAGGAAGCGGAGGCGCTGTGCCGCAACATCGCGATCATCGATGAGGGTCGCATTATCGAGAATGCGCGCATGAGCGAGATCCTGCGACGCCTGCAGCGCGAGGTCTTCGTCCTCAGCGTGGAAGACGAGATGTCGGCAGCGCCCGAGCTCGAGGGCTTCGCGACGCGGCTCCGGGAGGACGGCGAGCTCGAGGTCGAGAAGGGGCCCGACCGGGACATGAACGAGCTGTTTGCACAGCTGCAGGCGAGGAACATTCACGTGGCCAGCATGCGCACCAAGGCGAACCGGCTCGAGGAAATGTTCATGCACCTCGTTGAACGCAAGGGTCAGCCACGTTGAACATCGCGCTCAACCTCGTCGCCGTTCGCACGATCATCCGCAAGGAGATGTCGCGTGTCATGCGCATCTGGGTGCAGACGATCGTGCCGCCGGCCATCACGATGACGCTCTACTTCATCATCTTCGGCAACCTCATAGGCCGGCGCATCGGCACGATGGACGGTTTCGATTACATGCAGTACATCGCACCGGGTCTCATCATGATGTCGGTCATCACGAACTCCTACGGCAACGTCGTATCGTCATTTTTCGGTGCCAAGTTCGGGCGCCACGTCGAGGAAATGCTGGTGTCGCCGATGTCCAATGCATCCATCATCATCGGTCACGTCGCCGGCGGGGTGCTGCGCGGCCTGCTCGTCGGCGCACTCGTTACGGTCGTCGCGTTGTTCTTTACGCGCCTCGACGTTGCGCATCCTGTCATTACGATTTCGGTGGTCCTGTTGTCGTCGATCGTGTTTTCCCTCGCCGGGTTCATCAATGCCGTGTTCGCGAAGAAATTCGATGATATTTCCATTGTTCCGACCTTCGTGCTGACACCCCTCACTTACCTCGGCGGCGTGTTCTACTCGATCTCGCTGCTGCCCGAGTTCTGGCAGCAGGTTTCGAAGGCCAACCCGATTCTCTACATGGTCAACGCGTTTCGCTACGGCATCCTTGGGACCTCCGACATCAGCATCAGCCA
>JARRMH010000355.1:0-3201 GCA_037386205.1 Woeseiaceae bacterium
CAATCAAGGCGGTTGAGCTGATCGATCCGGAACTGGTCATTCCCTGTCACTACAGTGTGCCGTTTCTCTGGAAGAAGAATTTTCCGGTTGCGGATGATGCGCGGCTTAAACGCGACGTAGAGGCGCTCGGAAAGAGATGCAGAGTTCTTGGGGCTGGTGACGTTGTCACCGTGTAAACCTGGAGGCATTGGCATGAAGAACAATACAGAAAACAATGCATTTGATGTGATCGTCATAGGCTCCGGCATGGGTGGTATGACGACGGCAGCTGCCTTATCGCGCCTGGACCACAAAGTGTTGCTGTTGGAGCAGGCGCAGACGATCGGCGGACTCACCCATACATTCTCCAGAGATGGATTCACCTGGGACGTTGGCCTCCATTACTGCGGCTTGTTCGGCCACGATCAGTTCGCGGGGCACATTCTCGACTGGCTCAGCGGCAGCACCATAGAGTTTCGTTCGGTCGGCACCGTCTATGACGTGCTCCACTTCCCCGATGGACTGGATATCTCTGTTGGCCGCCCCGCCGACGCATACAAGATGGAGCTCAAGGATCGATTCCCCGAGCACGCTGAAGAGATCGACGCGTACTTCGAAGCATTGCTCGCTGGCGAGGAAGCCATGCGTATCGTGAGCACCGAGCGGGCACTCCCTGAACCGTTCCGCTCAGCACATCACTGGTGGAACAAAAAGAAGATCCAGCGATGGTGTGGCCGCACGACCCAGGAGGTGATCGAGGACATCGTGTCCGATCCGCGGCTGGCCGCCGTGTTGTCGTCACAATGGGGCACGTATGGCGGCAAACCGACCGAGGCGAGCTTTGGTATGCATGCACTCGTCATGGGCCACTACCTCGAAGGCGCCGCCTATCCCGTGGGCGGGGCCTCGGCAATTGCAGCGGGCCTGGTCCCTGTGATCGAGGCTGCCGGCGGCAGCGCCCGCGCCGGCATGCCGGTCGCCGCGATCGTCATCGAAAATGGCAAAGCCGTCGGAGTGCGCACGAGCTCAGGCGAAGAGATCCGGGCACCGGTGATTGTCTCCGCGGTCGGAGCCGACGGAACCATCCGGCATCTGCTGCCAGAGAATATCCGTCAACAGGCGTGGGCGCGGGAAATCGGCACGTTCAAACCGTCGATGTGTCACTTCGAAATCTTCCTCGGCTTCGAGGGCGATATCGCCCGACACGGCGCAACGCGTGCCAACCACTGGTTCTACGAGAGCTGGAATACGAACGACATCATCTGGTCGCCCGCAGGCGACGAGCCGATTCCGTGGATTTTCATCTCGTTCCCGTCGCTCAAGGATCCCATGCACGAGCCGGGGCCATCGAACCACCATACCGGCGAGGCATTCGTCTGGGCTGACTGGTCAGATGTCGTTGAGTATGCAGCGGGCGGAGCCGAAAAGCGCGCAGACGAGTGGCGTTCTCTCAAGAAGCATGTCGAAGCGAAACTCATGGCGCTCTTCGCGGAGAAATTCCCGTCGCTCGAACCACTGATCGGTCACTGAGAGTTGGGTACGCCGCTCGCTACCGCATCTTTCACCGGTCACGAGAAAGGCGGCTTTTACCGAATCGAAGCCACGCCGCGCCGCCTTCTTTCTGATGCTTTAAACGCACGGACGCCGGTGCCGGGTTTGTACCTATCGGGTCAGGACGTCGCGACGCCTGGCATCGCCGGCGCCCTGTTGGGTGGCATGCTTGGTGCTGCGGCGATAGATCCGCGAGTCTTTCAGCATTTCAGATAAAGGCTCTTGATATACGCAAGGGACAACGCCTCACAGTCAGGCGCTGCGGCTATGTCGGGGAATGGCCGATTGTCGCCTGCCCGCCACGCCAGAACCCGGTAATTCTAGCTACCGACTCTCCAAGATGGCCCGTTTCGTGTTTCCGCGGAAACTTCCTCGAAGTCTCTCCAGGTATTCTGCGTAGAACGGATCTGAGATCGAGCAGCTAGTAGCTGCTGCGACGGTGCGCGGCCGACATCTTCATGCCCAGAATAATGAAGACAAACCAGGCATGCCGTTCGAGTTTCTCGGCGATTCGGGTGGAAAAGGAAAGCTGTCGACGTTAACACTGTCAGCCGGTCGGATGTGGTGACAGAATTGCAGCTGAACCCGCTGCTGCCTTGCTCGTGGACGATGCTGAGTCTGGAATCAGGGATCGGCCGCGTGTAGGTGGCATGGGTTGTCCGGATGCAAGCTTTTGATCTTGATGCCTTGTCGTCACGGCATGCTCACCAAAACTGGCAAGTTTCGCCCGCCTTTTGTTAGGAAAGGCATTAAGGTCTATGGGCTAATCGCCGGCGAGACCACGCAGACGCCTGCTATCAATAGCGCGATCTAAATTGGCTCGCATCAAATTGTGATGGAAGGCGCCCCGAAATACCCTAAGCGCGCGGCACATGAATCGCCCCGAATGGTCTCGTTGACGTTCCTTCACGCTCCGCTTCCGGCCAGAAGGGGCTCTAATCAGCAATCATCGGCCCCGACACAGGGCCGGGGCCGATCTGCACCGAGTCGTTCTTGCTGACACTAAGCAACCATCGGCTCGGAGTCCGAACCGACAACCACCGATCGCCGATCACCAAGGTGACGGCACGCGCGTATCAACTGTGGTCAGCTGGAAAACGAACGGAGTGGTTTCGCCCTCGTCCGGGAATCCATCCCCGTCGCCATCCTGCCACGGATAGTAGAGCGCGAAATTATGCGTGCCGAACGCCTTTCCAGGTTCGACGAACTGAAGATCACCGGTCACCACCCCAATGACAACGATCTCTGATGTCGACACATTTGGCGGGTCCAGGTCTTTGAGACCATACCAAACGGCATGGTAGGACGCGGTATCCGGTCCCGTCATGACAATGTCGATCAGAATCGGACTATTTGAATCATTCGGCTCGAAGTACTGAGCCCCCAGGATCGCTTCGATCCGGAAGCCAACGTCGATAGAGCCATGACCGGCAGCGCGTCTGCCCGATGGGTCCGCACTTATCACATAGGACCACTGCCCACCCGGCGCGCCGACGACTTTGGCAACCCAGGCACCGTCCAATTTGACCGCGCCGCCTGCTGCGCCGGCCATTGCCGGGACCGACAGGCCAATCCTGAGCGCAAAGGCGACCCATTTACGAATAAATCCCTTTTCCATTGCTACCTCCCAAGCCATCTCTCTGGCTTTACAGGCAATCGGCTCTGGAGGTC
>JARRMH010000356.1:0-5814 GCA_037386205.1 Woeseiaceae bacterium
GCCGCTGCCGAGCCGCCAGCCGACCTCGGTGACGCGCGTCTGTATCGGCCGCAGGGGGAAACATCGCAACCGGCGATATCCGATCCACGCTATCCGGACGTTCTGCTCGAGGCGTTACTCAGCGACGCCCAGCGGCGCGAGGCCTGGCAGTCGCTCCCGGCAAGCAGCGCCGTCCTCAATGCCGGCGCGGCGCTCGCGGAGTCCGTCCCGCTGCCGAATCGCCCGTTGCACCTCTGGCTGGGATTGCTGCTGGTTGCGCTCTGGGCCGTCGAGCGGCTGCTTTCGGAGCGGGGTCGCACCGCCGATGACTGACCCTGGTCTGCAGCGAGCCTACCGGTCCCTGCGCTGGCGGCTGTGGCTACGGCGCGGCCTGGAGGCGGCGGCGGTTGCGGCGTGCATTGCAACCATCGTTGCGCTGGCCGGCACGAGTCCGGCCAACATTGCCGTCATTGCCGCGGCCGCGTGGGGCCTCGCTTACCTCGGCTTCGGCATGCGCCCCGTCTACCGCGACCTGTCGCCGGCGGTCTTTGCCGAGCACCTGGATCGCCGCTTTCCGGCGCTCGAGGAGAGCACCGGGCTGATGCTCACCCACGCGGGGCAGTTGCCATTGATGCGGCAACTGCAGCGTGCCCGTGTCGCCTCCGCGCTGCCGTCTGCGCTTGCCGAGCGCCGCACATGGCTACCGCCGGCGACGCGCGCCACCACGTTATGGGTGCTCTTCGCGGCCGGCGTCGTGACCGTCCTGGCCGCGCCGATCAGAAGCGCCATGCTATCGACGACTGCGCCGAGCTCCACGTCGCAAGCCGTGCCCGCCGACAGCGGACTCGAGTCGATGATCGTCTCGACCGACGTGCGTATCGAACCGCCAGCCTACACGGGTATCGACGCGTACTCCGCGGACAGTCTCGATCTCGAACTACCCGAAGGCAGCACGGTCACGTGGGAGATCAAGTTCCGGCGCCCGGGCCGTTATGCCCTGGTCATCGGGGACGAGGCGCCCGTGGTCATTGATTCCGGCCCGGGCGACACCCACGTGGCCCGGGTGCGGGTTGATCGAACCAGCCTGTATCGCATCGTCACCGGGGTCAATGGCAGTGAGCAGACGCTGGCCGGGATCCACACGCTGAGCGTGGCGCTCGACAAGCCGCCGCGTGTGCGCATCGTGGAACCGGACGAGACGACGCTCGAGATCGAGCGCGACGCAACGCCGCGCTTCGGTTCCGAGGTCGAGGTACGCGACGATTTCGGCGTCGGTCCTGTCGAGGTCCGTGCGTCGATCGCCAGGGGCTCCGGGGAAGGCGTCAAATTCCGCGACGAGATATTCGGCCTCGATGCACAACCGCAAGGCGACGAGGAATCCTCGGCCAACCGCTCCTACAGCCGTGCCTGGGACCTCGGGAAACTCGGCATGGAACCAGGCGACGAGGCGTACTTCTTCGTCGTGGCACGCGACAACCGCGAGCCGCAGCCCAACGTCGCGCGCTCGGACACGCTGGTCGTGCGCTGGCGGGACGAGGAACCTGAGTTGGTGTCGGTCGGTGACCTCGCCATCGACGTGATGCCCGACTACTACAAGTCGCAGCGGCAGATCATCATCGAGACCGAGCAACTCGTCGCCGACCGCGATGGACTGGAGCCGGAGACGTTCGCCGCGACGTCGCGCAGGCTCGGGGAATGGCAGGCCGAGCTGAAGAGCCGTCTCGGCCAGTACGTCGGCGACGAGTTCAATGAGAGCCTCGACGGCGATGTCGACCTGCCGGAGCTCGCCGAATCGCTCGATGACGAGGCCGTGGCCGAGGCCGGCGACGACCACGATCACGGTGACCACGCCGCTGCAGGCGAGCCCGGCGCGGACCGGCCCGGGAGCGCCGAGGCATTGCTGGCCCGGTACATCCACACGCACGAAGCCGCCGAAATTGGCCCGATCACCGACCGCAATCCGGTCGGTCTCATGAAGCGCGCGCTGGCGAACATGTGGCGGGCGGAATTGCAGCTGCGGCTCGCCGAACCTGCCAGGTCTTTGCCGTATCAGTACGAGGCACTGAAGTACTACAACCGCGCCCGCGAAGCGGACCGGATCTTCACCCAGCGTCTCGGCTTCGAGCCGCCCCCGGTCAGCGAAGAACGGCGCCTCACCGGCGACATCGAGGACGTGCAAAGTGGCCGACTCGAGGAGACTGCAGCGGCTAACCGGTCCGACGACCGGCTGTTCCGTGAGCTGCACGACCGCCTGTCGAGGCGCTCACCGACCGCGCCGTTCAGCCCGGACGAACTCGAGCTGCTCGGACGCGCCGCGGGTCGATTGCAGGAACTGTCGACGGATCGGCCCGCCCTGATAACGCAAGCGGCAACGCTGGAGCGGCTGCGTGTCGCGGGTGCACCCGCGAACGATCTTTGCGCGGACTGCCTCGCCGATGTGTTGCGTACGGCCTTGTTGATGCTGGCCTCACCACAGGCGACACCCGTTAACGGCACCCGGCCTGTCGCTGTGGACGACGCGCTGATCCGGGACTATGTCGGGCTGGGCACAGATGGATAGCACGGCACAAGGCTTCCAGTGGGGCATCGACTCGCCGCTCGAGATCGCGGCGGCACTGGTACTCCTCGCCACCTTCCTGGCCAGCACGGTTGCGGCCTGGCAGCGAATTGGAAAGGATTCCCGCGCACGCCGCGCCGGCGTCACCGTGCTCAATGCAACAGCCTGCCTCGCGATCTTCGCCCTGTTGGCACCCCCGGTGCTGCTGCAGTCCGCATCCGATGTGGTGACGCTCGTGACCGAGGGTGCGACGTCGGACCCGGAGGCGGTCGCGGGAACCTACATAGCGCCGGGCGCAGGCGACTACGGCCGCGGCCCCGCGTACCTCCTCGATGTCGGGCAACTGCCGTTGCGGGAGCGGGCCGGTATCTCGACGACCCGGAAGCGAGCGCAACCTCGGTCGAACTACTCGACCCTGCCGGCGTTGCCGTCGCCACGCACGATTTGTTGTCGGGCGACGGCTTTGCGCTGGTCACGTACCCCAAAGCGCCCGGACTGTTCGACTATCGCCTGCGCGTTGTCGACAACGATCGTGAACTCGAGGCCGAACCCGTGCCGGTCTACGTGCGGCCCGGCGAACGTCCGGTGCTGTATGTATTACAGTCAGCGCCGTCGTTCGAGACGCGCCAACTGCGCAACTGGGCCGGCGACAACCTTGCAACACTTGTCATCGACACCGTCATCACGCGAAACCGCGAACTGCGCCAGCTCGTGAACGCCGACGCGCTGGCCGACGACCGGCTATCGCCCACGCTGCTGGCGCAGACGGGGCTTGCGGTCGTTGACGGTCGCGCCTGGACGGGTCTCGATCCGACACGACGGACATGGTTCGAGGAGGCGGTACGCGAGGGTATGGGGCTGTTGATCCTGGCCGATGGCGACCTGGCGGCTTACCTCGACGACGACGCTACGGCGCTCCCGGGGTTCCGCCTGGTCGAGCGGGAGCGCGACCCGGACGGCTACGTCCCGGCCTGGGAAGGCTCGCAATCGCAGCAGCGGCTGCCGCTGACCGGCCTGGCGCTCGAATACGAGGGTGGGATTGCACTCACGCGGACCGCTTCCGGTGAAGTGTTTGAAGCGTACCGCAATGTTGGACTCGGTCGCGTTGCGATCAGTGTCTTGCGCGAGCGCCATCGCTGGCTGACCTCGGGCGACGAGGCGACCTACACGTCCTATTGGGCTCGCCTGATGGGGCGGCTTGGACGACCCGCCCCGCTCCCTTACCTGTTGCCGCTGGCAGATGACGCCTGGCCGACGCTGCACCGGCGCAGTCGCCTGTGCGCGATGGTTAGCGATGCGAGCGTGTCGTTCGACGTCGCCCCGCTGCGAGGCGAAGAGACGCTGTCCCTGGAGAGCGCCGCGCCGAGTACCGGCGGCCCACGCCGGTGCACAGCCTTCTGGCCGGAACAGGCCGGTTGGCACCGCGCCCGACTCCGTGAGGGTGGCACCGATGAAGTACGAAGCGAGGCCTACTACTACGTCTTCGCAGACGACCAGTGGCGGGCACACCGGCGTTTCGAGCGGCAGCAGGCGACGCGCATGCG
Organism: Woeseiaceae bacterium; assembly: GCA_037386205.1. Classification (GTDB taxonomy): domain Bacteria; phylum Pseudomonadota; class Gammaproteobacteria; order Steroidobacterales; family Woeseiaceae; genus UBA1847. The sequence goes on from JARRMH010000356.1 coordinate 4,081, forward strand.
CGCATCGTCAAACGCTGTGGTCGAGACTGCGATGACTCGAACGGTGCGTGTCGATGTCGGGCCCCTGTGGCCGTGGCTGATGTTCGTATTCTCGGCCGGCCTGCTCTGGCTCGAGCGCCGGCTGCATGACTGATTCCGTATGCGTCCGACGTTAGCGCATGTCGTCGTCGACGATATCGATGCGAATCGTGGCAACGCGTTCGATCTGTCCCTGCGGCTGCTGGACTCCGATATCGACGTAGAACGATTCGCGCTCTTCCGGCAGGTTGTCATCGACCAGGCGAACATCCAGCGTATCACCGGGCGCAATAGCCACGGCCTGTTCGGGCACTGGAATAAAGTCTGCGTCGGCACGCGCCGTGTGCTCACTCGTCCACCACACCAGTGGACGTTGCGACCCGACGTCGTTCGGCAGCGAGACCCGCGCCATCTCGCTCTGTTCGGAAACGGCAACAACGGGTGGAGCAAAGTCAGCCTCCGCCTCATCCGCTGCCGGTTCCTCCGCCCCGAGCTCGGTGATCGCCGCCTCGGGCGATCCGACCTGCCCGGACGCAACCGTCTCCGGATCGGCAGCCGGTTCCGAATTGGCCAGGGCACGATCCGGCTCGGGCAGTGGCTGCCCCGCTTCGGGTTGTTCAACTTCCGCTTGTTCGGCTGCCGCCTGGTCGACGTCGGTTGGTTCCACTGCGGGCTGTTCTGCTGCGGTCGTCCCCGCGGGCTCGGTGTCGAGCGCAGCGTTGTCCGCAACCGGCGGTTCCGGCACAACCGGCGGACTGGCCGCAGGAATAAACTCGCCGACGGGGTCAGCAATCCCGAGGTTCATGCTGCTGTCGAGGTAGGCGATCAGATCGACAATGGGCTCCTCGGGTTCTCCGAAGTAAGTCCAGGCAGCGAGGCTCGCAAGCAACAGGAATAGCAACACGGCTCGCCATGAGCTCGCCTCCGGACCCTCCGTTTCCAGCCCCGGCCATCCGTCGACATCCAGCGATTGCATCGCATCGGCCGGTGTCGGCTCCTCCGGTTGCAGCGTCTCGCCGAATACCGGTTCCTGCGGTCGCATCACCGGTTCCGTTGCCGGTTCCGGTACGGTCATGGGTGGCGGGCTGTCGGCCGGCTCAGGCTGCGGTGCCGGTTTCCGTTTTACCAGGCTCATGGCCGCGGACTGCAGACGCTCGGTGCCCTGGACACCAAGATCGCGCAGAAAATCCTTGACCGGGTAGGCGGGTTGCTCCTCGTCAAGCGTCAAGGCGCGCTGCAGCGCTTTCCACTGCTGATCAGTCAGCCCCTCGATGCGATCGGGCTCGCGGCCCGCCAGGCCAATCTTCGCCGGGTCGCTGTCGTTGAAAGGATGCTTGCCGGCCAGCATCTGGCAGGCGAGGCGCGCCAGGGCGAAGACGTCATCGGCTTCTGTGGTAAGACTCTTTGACTTACCCGGTGTCATGCCGCGAAAGATCGCATTCGCAGCAATCGACGGCACGACGTCGAGCAAGCGGACGTCGAGCTTGTTCGTTATGAAAACGTTCGCGGCCGTCAGGTTTCCGTGTACGAGGTCCTCGTCATGCAGGAACTGCAATGCGTCGCCGACGCCGCGCAACACTGGCAATGCCTCGTCGAGCGGCAAATTGCCGGCTTCCTCGAGCAACACGCTCAGCGGTGCGCCGTCGAGACGCTCCATAACAAGGTAGATAGTGCTGCCGTCGCGGCCGAGGGTTCCGTACTTGACGATATTCGGGT
>JARRMH010000357.1:0-3196 GCA_037386205.1 Woeseiaceae bacterium
TTCGTCCTGGAAAGCGGCGACGTGCTGCAGCAAGTCGATATCGCGTACCGGACCTGGGGCGACCCGGCCAACGCGCGGGACAACGCCATTCTCGTTTGCCATGCGCTGACCGGATCGGCCGACGTCGAGGCCTGGTGGCCGAACATTATCGGAACGGACAAGGCGTTCGACCCGGCGCACGACTTCGTGGTGTGCGCCAATATCCTCGGCAGCTGCTACGGCACCACCGGCCCCGTGAGCGTCAACCCGGCGACCGGTTTGCGGTACCGGGCAGATTTCCCGCGCATCAGCGTGCGCGATATGGTCGAGCTCCAGCGCGTGCTGCTCGACGAGCTGGAGGTCGAGCGCATCGCACTCGTGACCGGACCGTCGCTCGGTGGCATGCAGGCGCTGGAATGGGCGCTGATGTATCCGGAGCGCGTTGGCAGTATCGTGCCGATCGGCGTCGGCGGACGGCACTCGCCCTGGTGCATCGGCATCAGCGAGGCGCAGCGCGCAGCCATTGCGGCCGACCCGAACTGGAATGACGGCTATTACAGTGACGACGCCCCTCCCGACAAGGGCCTGGCCGCGGCCCGAATGATGGCCGTCTGCACTTACCGCAGCTGGGACAGTTTCGAGGAACGGTTCGGGCGCGAGCGCCGCGACGACGGACTCTACCAGGCGCAGTCTTACCTGCGGCACCAGGGGACGAAGATCAACAGCCGCTTCGATGCCAATACCTACGTTACGTTGACGCATGCGATGCACACGCACGATCTTGCGCGGGGCAGGGGAAGCTACGAGGAGGTCCTCGGCTCGATTACGCCAACCGCACTCGTCGTGTCCGTCAGCTCCGACACACTCTATCCGCCAGCGGAACAACGCTACCTCGTCGAGCACATACCCGGCGCGCACTACGAGATACTCGCAAGCGTCCATGGGCACGACGGCTTCCTGATCGAGACGGAGCGACTCGGCCGGCTGATCGCAGACTTCCGCCGCCGCCAGCGCAACGACGCGAGCCTGCGCGTGGTCAGTTCAGGCAGCGAATAATTTCGTCGGTCATCGCGTCCGTCGACAGGTAAGCCCCGCTTGTCGCAATGTCCGCGGTCCTCGCACCGCCGGCGATCGCATCGGCAATGGCCTGTTCGATTGCAGCCGCCTCCGCGTCGAGCCCGAGGCTGTGACGGAGCATCATGGCCGCACTGGCAATCGTCGCGCAGGGATTTGCCAATCCACGGCCGGCAATATCCGGAGCGGAACCGTGAATCGGCTCGTACAGTCCGGTGCCGCCGTCGCCCAGCGAGGCCGAGGGCAACATGCCGAGCGACCCGGCCAGCATCGAGGCCTCGTCCGTCAGTATGTCGCCGAACATGTTCTCGGTGACGATGACGTCGAAATCGGCCGGCCGGCTGAGCAGATGCATCGCGGCTGCGTCAACGAGCAGCGTCTCGACCTCGATCGCCGGAAATTCCGTGGCCATGAGCCTGTCGGTGACGTCGCGCCAGAGACGGGAGGTTTCGAGAACGTTGGCTTTGTCGACCGAACAGAGCTTGCCGCGCCGCTCTCCCGCGAGCCGCGCCGCGACGCGCACGATGCGCTCGATTTCGCCGACCGTGTAGGTGCACAGGTCGCTCGCCGCCGTCGCGGTGCGCGTCTTTTCGCCAAAGTAGATTCCGCCGGTCAGCTCGCGGATCACGAGCATGTCAACGCCCTGCAGCCTGGTCGCCTTCAGCGGCGAGGCATCCGCCAGTTGCTTGTAAATTGTGACAGGCCGGATATTCGCGAAAACGCCCAGTGCGGACCGCAACCCGAGCAGCCCCTGTTCGGGCCGCACGCTGGCGTTCGGATCGGACCACTTCGGGCCACCGACGGCGCCGAGAAGAACGGCATGAGCCGCCTGGCACCGCGCTACGGTCCGTTCGGGTAACGGTTCGCCCGTCGCGTCGATCGCGGCCCCGCCGATCAGTTCTTCGTGGTATTTGAAGTCGTGGCCATGGCGCTCGGCAACCACCTCGAGCAGCCTGCGCGCCGACGCGATGACCTCGGGTCCGATCCCGTCGCCGGGCAGCAGGGTAATCAGGGCTTCCATGGGCGTGTCGCCTCGAACGTCTCGATGCGGTCGATGTGCCGTTGCAGGAAGCCGAGCTGGTCGATGCCCTCGACGAGGCAATAACGTGCGAACCCGTCGAGGTCGAAATGAATCGTCCGGTCCCCGGGCAGCGACAGCGTGGTGTGGTCCACGTCGATCTCGACCTCGGCGCCCGGGTTGTCGAGCAGCCACTGGTGCGTCGTTTCGTCCACGACGATGGCGACCAGTCCGTTCTTGAGGGCATTGTTCCTGAAGATGTCGGCCAGCTCCGACGACACCACCGCTTCGAAGCCGTAGTCGAGCAGCCCCCAGGGCGCATGCTCTCGCGACGATCCGCAGCCGAAATTCCGGCCCGCGACCAGCACCGAGCACCCGGCGGCTTCAGGCCTGTTCAGGACGAAGTCGCCGCGTGGCTTGCCACCCGCGTCGAATCGCAGGTCGTGAAAGACCTTGTCACCCAGCCCCTCGCGGGACGTGGTCGTCAAAAAGCGTGCCGGCATGATCTGGTCCGTATCGACGTCCCGGGTTGGCAGGACGACGGTGCGAGAGGTTATTCGCCTGACGGGCTTCACGCGTATTTCCTCGGGTCGGCAACGTGACCGGCGATTGCGGAGGCGGCCGCCGTTGCCGGGCTGGCGAGCACGGTACGCGCCCCGATACCCTGGCGGCCTTCGAAATTGCGGTTGCTCGTGCTGACGCACAGCTGGCCGGGCGCGGCTGTGTCACCGTTCATGCCGAGGCACATCGAGCAGCCGGCCTCCCGCCATTCGGCGCCGGCGGCAAGGAATACCTCGTTGAGCCCCCGTGCCTCGGCTTCGGCCTTGACCTGCTCCGAACCGGGCACGACGAGCATCCGGACGCCGTCGGCAACCCGGTGGCCGGCCATGACACGGGCGGCTTCCTCGATATCGGAAAGGCGCCCGTTGGTGCAGCTGCCGACGAACACCACGTCGACGGCGTTGGCAGTCATCGGCTTGCCCGTCTCCACCTGCATGTAGTCGAGTGCCTTGCGGAAGCTGGCATCGCTGCTTGCCGGCACCGGGTCCTCGATACCGACGACCATCCCCGGGTTGGTGCCGAACGTGACCATCGGCGTCAGCGTCGCGGCATCGATGTCGACCG
>JARRMH010000358.1:0-3190 GCA_037386205.1 Woeseiaceae bacterium
ACCTGCACCGCCGCATCGCGCTGACGGTCCTGCAGCATGTCGGGGGTAATGGCCGGTCGCTGATTGGCGGCTTCATGCTGGCAAGCGCGATCCTCAGTAGGTGGGTCATGAATACGTCGACGACGATGAAAGCCGCCAGCAGCGGGCCGAGGAACAACCCGACCAGCTGGTGCCTGGAGCGGCCGGCGGCATCATCGTCTCTCACAAACGGTCTCCGTCACGTGCTACAGCGAGACAGCCTACCTTGTTCGGCAGGAATCGTCGTCGATTTTCGGACAATAGCCCAGATGTTGTGCGCTATTCGCCTTTCAATACAAGATGTAGTAGCATCTCGCGCGTACCGATTCGGTACGCACGGAGATGAGATGTAACAGGGCAAAGCGGGCGAACCGCCATGCCGGATGCGTGAATCAAAGGCGGGCCTTGCGTGATACCTCTCAACACGCGGCTCGAATGGCTGGAATCCTGCAATCGGCCAGACCCTTTGGTGAAGCGGATTGCCAGCCGGGACCGGATAGTGCCGACAACATGCGACAGAGACGTTCGCTACTCTCGACCGCGATTCCGACCCCGCCGGACACATCATCTGCTTACTGTGCCGCCCAGTATCTGGGCGGCTTTTTTATACAGGGACGTGCGGGAGCGGCGTTAACATGGACGTAATGATGACGCGGAGCATTTCATGACCCGATGTTTGCCGCCGCTACTCGTGCTGCTGCTGCTCGCGGCAGGCGCGGGCGGCCAGCCAAAACCGCCGGTCCCCGCTTTCATTCAGGCTGACGAACTCGAGGACGTGTTCCTCGCGAGTCTGCCGGGGGTGCGTGCCAAACAACTCGCGGGTGACCCGGCGACGCGACGTACCAGCAACCGGATCGATCTGCCGAGAGGCTGGCAGGGAACCAGCGGGGGCGCACCCGGCCGGTCGATGGAAATCTTCGTCATTGCCGGATCGGTGACGCTCGCCGATGTCGAGCTCGGGCCGGGTGGCTATGCCTACCTGCCCGCCGGTTCGCTGGGCTTCAACCTGCAATCGATCGACGGGGCCCGGATTCTCTTTTTTGTCAACGACGCCGATCCCGAAGCCGTCATTCGTTCGCCGATCATACTCAACTCTGATCTGCTGCCGTGGGAGCCGACCGCGACGCGCGGAATCGCGACCCGGGAACTGCGCAACGATCCGGGGACCGGGGCGACGACCTGGCTGATGCGTATCGATGCCGCGGCATCGATGCCGTGGCAGTCCTCGTCGGTGCTGCGCGAAGGCTACCTGATCAGCGGCACCTACCAGCACGCCGAGTGCGTCGCCGGTGAGCCGGTTGCCGATATTTATCTGCCCGGTGGCTATTTCTATCGACCGGCTGACACAGTCAACGGCGGCCCTTTGTCACGCGCCGAGACCGACTCGGTGTGGCTGCTGCGTGAAACGTCGGGCGCCGAGCATTCGTTCGCCGACGGCTGCCCGCCGCCGCCTCAAGGTGACTGACACCTTCAGGTGGTGGTGGCCGTGACGACGACCCGGCGCGGGGCAGGCCAGCCTTCGATCGTGCGTGACGGATCATCCGGGTCCAGCGCCTCCTGCAGCGATTCGAATGTCATCCACTCGGTGCGGCGCTGTTCCCCGGTCGACGTGACCGACGTGTCGACGACGTCGATGTCGTTGTAACCGGTTTCGCGGAGCCAGCTTGTGAGCTGCGGGACTGTCGGCAGCGACCAGACATTGCGCATGCGCGCATAGCGGTCGGGCGGGGTCTCGGATCGCAGGTCCTCGCCCGGGAGAAACAGCGTTTCGAGGACGAGCTGGCCGCCGGGCCGCAACGTCGAGCCGAGCCGTTGCAAGTGTTCCAGCGGGTCGCGCTGATGATAGAGCACGCCCATCGAGAAGGTCGTATCGAATACCCCCTGCGCCGGTGGCGTCTCCTCGAGCCGGCACGGCAGGATGAAGACCGCCGGGTCACGGGCGAACACGTTAATCGCAAGAAACTGCATGGCAAACAACAGAGTCGGATCCACGCCGATGACCACGGCCGCACCCGCCTTGCGCATTTCGAGGGCGTAGTAACCGTTTCCCGAGCCGACGTCGAGTACCCGGCGTCCGGCGAGCGGGGCGAGCGCATCGCGCACCCGTGCCCACTTCCAGTCGCTGCGCCACTCCGTGTCGATCCGCACATCGTCGAGCTCGAGCGGCCCCTTGCGCCACGGGTGCAGCTCCATCAGGAGCTCGCGCGTCCGCGCGGTGTCGCCGCGCGCGCCCGGCAGGGCCTCGACGGCGGCGCTCCAGCGCGCCCAGTCACCGTGCGTTCTGCCTGAGAGGCGCTCGCGCAACAGCGGCAGGAGCTCGACGTTCCAGTGGGACAGGCCGATCTCGTCGAGGCAAGCCGCCAGTGCCGGGAAGTCGAGCATGCTCAGCGGATCGCGACGATGGAGACGAAGTTGAAATGGCGCAGCCAGACGGCGCTGCGCGAGAAGCCGGCCCGCTCGAGCCGCGCGCGATGGGCGGCGACCGTTTCCGGGACCAGAACATTCTCCAGTGCTGCACGTTTGCGCGAGATTTCGAGCGCGCTGTAGTCGTTGCGGCGCTTGTGTTCGTGATGCAGGTCGACCAGCAGCCGCTCCATGGCCGGGTCCTCGTCCACGACTTTTTCGGACAGGACGAGCAAGCCGCCTTCGTTGGTGCCATCCGCGATACGCGTCACCAGGTCATCCCGATCGTCGGGATCGACAAACTGCAGCGTGTAATTGAGGACGACCAGCGATGCGTTGGCGATCTCGATATTGCGGATATCGTCCTCGACGAGTTCGACTTCCGTCTCGCGGCCGTGGCGGCGGTCGTCCTCGGCAATGATCTCGCGGCAGCGCGCAAGCATCGCCGGCGCGGCGTCGACTGCCACGATCCGGCAACCGGGTTCGCCGATGCCCTGACGCATTGCGAGGGTGGCCGCGCCAAGCGAGCACCCCAGGTCGTAGCAGTTCGTTCCGGGCCGCACGTAGCGCGCTGCCAGTGAGCCGATTGCTTCGATCGAGGCCGCATACCCCGGAATGGAGCGGCGCAGCATGTCGGGGAACACCCGCGCTACCCGGTCATCGAAGCGAAACGGCGCGCTGCCGTCGTCGGTCTGGTAAAGCTTGTCCTGCGTCATGTGCCTCCGATACCGGGTTTTGCCGCGCATTTCGGGCCCGGAGACCCTCCTAC
>JARRMH010000359.1:0-3187 GCA_037386205.1 Woeseiaceae bacterium
GCGGTCAAGGAATTCTTCGGGTCCAGCCAGCTGTCCCAGTTCATGGACCAGAACAACCCGCTGTCGGAGGTCACCCACAAGCGGCGCGTGTCGGCACTCGGTCCGGGCGGCCTGACGCGCGAGCGTGCGGGCTTCGAAGTGCGCGACGTGCATCCCACGCATTACGGACGCGTCTGCCCGATCGAAACGCCGGAAGGTCCGAACATCGGACTGATCAACTCGCTGGCAGTGTACGCACGTACCAACGAATACGGGTTTCTCGAGACGCCCTATCGCAAGGTTACCGACGGCAGGGTATCCAACGAGGTCGAGTACCTCTCCGCCATTGAGGAGAGCCAGTACGTCATCGCCCAGGCGAACGCAGAGCTCGACAAGAACAACAAGTTCGTCGAGGATCTCGTCGCAGTACGGCACAAGAACGAGTTCACGCTCGCCAGTCCCGCAGACGTCAACTACATGGACGTCAGCCCGCGTCAGATCGTTTCGGTCGCGGCCGCGCTGATTCCGTTCCTCGAGCACGACGATGCCAACCGCGCGCTCATGGGATCGAACATGCAGCGCCAGGCTGTGCCGACGCTCCGCGCCGAGGCGCCGCTCGTCGGCACGGGCATCGAGCGCGCCGTGGCCGTCGACTCGGGTGTCACGGTCGTGGCGAAACGCGGTGGCTTTGTCGATTCGGTCGATGCATCGCGTATCGTCGTGCGCGTCAATGACGAGGAGACGACGGCGGACGAGGCCGGTGTCGACATCTACAACCTGACCAAGTACACGCGTTCCAACCAGAACACGTGTATCAATCAGCGCCCGCTCGTCAAGAGTGGTGACAGCATTGCGGCAGGCGACGTGCTCGCCGACGGCCCGTCGACAAATCTCGGCGAGCTCGCGCTCGGGCAGAACCTGCTGGTCGCGTTCATGCCATGGAATGGCTACAACTTCGAGGATTCGATCCTGATCTCGGAGCGCGTGGTTACGGAGGATCGCTTTACGACGATCCATATCGAAGAGCTGCAATGCGTGGCCCGGGACACGAAGCTAGGACCCGAGGACATCACCTCCGATATCCCGAACGTCGGTGACGCGGCACTGGCCAAGCTCGACGAATCGGGCATCGCCTTCATCGGCGCCGAGGTCAAATCGGGGGATATCCTGGTCGGCAAGGTGACGCCCAAGGGCGAGACCCAGCTGACGCCGGAGGAGAAGCTGCTGCGCGCGATCTTCGGCGAAAAGGCGTCCGACGTGAAGGACACGTCGCTGCGCGTGCCGCCGGGCATGGACGGCACGGTCATCGACGTGCGCGTGTTCACGCGCGATGGCGTCGAGAAGGACGCGCGGGCCCTGGCGATCGAGAAATCGGAGCTCGAGGCCGTGCGCAAAGATCTCGACGACACGTTGCGTATTCTCGAAGAGGATATCTACGAACGTATCGAGCGCATGCTCACGAGCAAAGTCGCCCAGGGTGGCCCGAACAAGCTCAAGTCCGGATCGAAGATCACGAAGGCGTACCTCGAAGAGGTGCCGCGCGAGCAGTGGTTCGAAATCCGCCTCAAGAACGACGAGGCCAACGAGCAGCTCGAGAGGGCTTCCGAGCGCCTCAAGGCGCAGCGCGACGAGTTCGATCGCCGCTTCGAGGAGAAGAAGGCGAAGATCACGGCGGGCGACGATCTCGCTCCCGGTGTGCTCAAGATGGTCAAGGTCTACCTGGCCGTGAAACGCCGCATCCAGCCGGGCGACAAGATGGCCGGCCGGCACGGTAACAAGGGCGTGATTTCAACGATCGTGCCGGTGGAGGATATGCCGTATCTCGAAGACGGTTCCCCGGTCGATATCGTCCTGAATCCCCTCGGTGTGCCGTCGCGCATGAACGTCGGCCAGGTGCTGGAGACGCATCTCGGTTGGGCGGCCAAGGGCGTCGGCAGGAAGATCGACGAGATGCTCAGGGCCCAGGAGACGGTCGCGAAACTGCGCAAGTTCCTGGATGAGATCTACAACAAGACGGGCGGCGAAACCGAGGATCTCAAGGAGCTCAGCGACGACGAGATCCTCGAGCTGGCCGGCAACCTGACCGCAGGCGTGCCGACGGCAACGCCGGTGTTCGACGGCGCCACGGAAGAAGAGATCAAGGGTCTCCTCGAACTGGCCGGTCTCGACACGACGGGTCAGTCGACCCTGTATGATGGCCGGACGGGCGAGAAATTCGACCGCGAGGTGACGGTTGGCTACATGTACATGCTGAATCTCAACCACCTGGTCGACGACAAGATGCACGCCCGCTCTACCGGGCCGTACAGTCTCGTCACGCAGCAGCCGCTGGGTGGCAAGGCGCAGTTCGGCGGTCAGCGCTTCGGAGAGATGGAGGTCTGGGCGCTCGAAGCCTACGGTGCCGCCTACACGCTCCAGGAGATGCTGACGGTCAAGTCGGACGACGTCCAGGGCCGCACCAAGATGTACAAGAACATCGTGGACGGCGAGCACTACATGGATGCCGGAATGCCGGAATCTTTCAACGTACTGGTCAAGGAAATCCGTTCCTTGGGCATTAACATCGAGCTGGAGACGGACTAATGAAAGATCTCCTCAAGCTTTTCAAATACCAGAACCCGGTGGACGATTTCGATGCGATCCGCATCGGACTCGCGTCTCCCGACATGGTGCGGTCGTGGTCGTTCGGCGAAGTCAAGAAGCCGGAAACGATCAACTACCGGACGTTCAAGCCCGAACGTGACGGCCTGTTCTGCGCGAAGATCTTTGGTCCCATCAAGGACTACGAGTGCCTGTGCGGCAAGTACAAGCGCCTCAAGCATCGCGGTGTCGTGTGCGAGAAATGCGGCGTCGAGGTCACGCAGACCAAGGTCCGTCGCGAGCGCATGGCGCACATCGAGCTGGCCAGCCCGGTCGCGCACATCTGGTTCCTGAAGTCGCTGCCCTCGCGGATCGGGCTCATGCTCGACATGACCCTGCGCGAGATCGAGCGCGTGCTGTATTTCGAGGCGTTCGTCGTCGTCGAACCTGGCATGACCGAACTCGAGCGCGGCCAGCTGATGACCGACGACATGTACCTCGAAGCGCTGGAGCAGTACGGCGACGAGTTCGATGCCCGCATGGGCGCCGAGGCCGTGCGCGAGATGCTGATGACAATCGATCTGCAGCGCGAGGTGCTCAAGGTCCGCGAGGAAATCGACGGTACGCG
>JARRMH010000360.1:0-5313 GCA_037386205.1 Woeseiaceae bacterium
CCTCGGCCACGAGCTCAAACCGCTGGTCATGGTCGGCGATGCCGGCCTAAGCGACTCGCTGCAGGCCGAATTCGAGTCGACGCTCGACCACCACGAACTGATCAAGGTTCGGGTGCGGGTCGGCGACCGCGATGAGCGCGACGCCATCATCAGCAAACTCTGCGCCGACAGCTCGGCCGTCCTTGTCCAGCGCATCGGCAACATCGCCCTGCTCTACCGCCCCAATCTGAGCAAGAAGCCGGAGAAGCGCATCCGCTTCCCGGCCGCCTGACGCTACTCGTACCGCACCTCGAGAATATCGTAGGTCTTGAGGCCGTCCGGAGCCTGGAACTCGATCGCGTCGCCCTCGTCCTTACCGATCAGCGCCCGGGCGATCGGCGACGTGCAGGAGATCATGCCCTGCTTGATATCGGCCTCGTCCTCGCCGACGATCTTGTAAGTGATCTCCTTGTCTGTCTCTTCCTCGAGAATCAGGACCGTGGAGCCGAAGATCACTTTGCCGCGCGCATCCACCTCCGAGACGTCGATCACCTGCTTGTGCGACAGCTTGCCCTCGATGTCCTTGATCCGCGCCTCGATCTGTTGCTCCTTGGCCGCGTGGTACTCGGCATTCTCGCGCAGGTCCCCGTGGGCACGAGCCTCGGCAATCGCTTTCACGACGTTCGGCCGATCGACGCTCTTGAGCCGCTTCAATTCCTCCTGCAGCAGCTCATGGCCGCGTACGGTCATTGGCACCTTGCTCATGCGACTACCTCGTTGTGCAGATCCTGCAGGCGATTGACTTCAACCTCGTCCATGCTCTGAATTGCACGGCAGGAAGCAATTGCAGCGCCCAGCGTCGTGTAATAGGTCACGTTGCTGCGCACCGCCTCGGCCCGGATCGATTCGGACTCGGTGATGGCCTGCTTGCCCTCGGTGGTATTGACAATCAGGTCGATGTCTCCGTTCTTAATCATATCGACGATGTGCGGCCGGCCCTCGCGAACCTTGTTGGCCCGCCGACAGGATACACCCGCATCGGCAAGTGTTTGCGCCGTACCGTGGGTTGCGACCAGGTCGAATCCCATGGCGACGAGCATGCGGGCCAATTCGACACCTTCCGACTTGTCGCGATCGCGCACACTGAGCAGCGCGACACCGTTCCGTGGCAGGGTGACACCCGACGCCAGCTGCGCCTTCGCGTAGGCCTCGCCGAAGGTACGGCCAACGCCCATGACTTCGCCCGTCGATTTCATCTCCGGGCCCAGGATCGGATCCGCGCCGGGAAACTTGATGAACGGGAACACCGATTCCTTGACCGAATAATACTCGGGAATGCGTTGGTTGACGTAACCCTGGTCCGCGAGACTCTCCCCGACCATCACCTTGGCGGCAATCTTGGCCAGCGGGATGCCGATCGCCTTGGACACGAACGGCACGGTCCGGGACGCGCGCGGGTTGACCTCGAGCAGGTAGACAACATCCCCCTGAATCGCAAACTGCGTGTTCATCAGGCCGACGACGTTCAGGCCCTTCGCCAGCTGGATCACCTGCTCCTCGAGCTCCGCCCGGATATCGGGGTCGAGGCTGAACGGCGGCAGCGAACAGCCAGAGTCTCCCGAGTGTACGCCGGCCTGCTCGATGTGCTCCATCACGCCGCCGATCAGTACGCGTTCGCCATCGCAGATGCAGTCGACGTCGACCTCCGTCGCCCTGTCGAGGAACCGGTCGAGGAGCACGGGACTCTTGTTCGAGACGTCGATCGCCGCGTCCATGTAAGCCGCCAGGTCGTCGTCGCTGTGGACGATCTCCATGGCGCGACCACCGAGGACATACGACGGCCGGACGACGAGTGGATACCCGACTTCGGCGGCGAGGTCGAGCGCCATCTTCTTGCTGGTCGCGGTCCTGTTCGGCGGCTGCTTGAGCCCGAGTTTGTCGACGAGCTTCTGGAAGCGCTCCCGATCTTCGGCGAGGTCGATCGAGTCGGGCGACGTGCCGATGATCGGCGCACCCGCCGCCTCGAGGTCGCGCGCCAGTTTGAGCGGCGTCTGCCCGCCGTACTGCACGATCACGCCCTTCGGCTGTTCCTTGTCGATGATTTCCATGACGTCCTCGAACGTCAGGGACTCGAAATACAGCCGATCGGACGTGTCGTAGTCGGTCGATACGGTCTCCGGGTTGCAGTTGACCATGATCGTCTCGTAGCCCGACTCCTTGAGCGCGAGCGATGCATGGACGCAGCAATAATCGAACTCGATGCCCTGGCCAATGCGGTTGGGGCCGCCGCCCAGGATCATGATTTTGGGCCGGTCTGTCGGGTCGGCCTCGCATTCTTCGTCATAGCTCGAGTACAAGTACGCCGTGGTCGTCGCAAACTCGGCCGCGCACGTGTCGACGCGCTTGTAGACCGGGCGCACGCCTGCTTCGACGCGCCGCTCCCGGACCTGTTTCTCGTCGACACCGACGAGCTCCCCGATGCGGGCGTCCGAGAACCCCTTGCGCTTGATGCGGCGCAGGAAATCCGCGTCGAGACCGGCGAGGCCGCGCTCCCGAATGTCGTCTTCGACATTGACGAGGTCGGCAATCTGGACGAGGAACCAGTTGTCGATACCCGTCACTTTGGCCACGTCTTCGTAGGAGTAACCGTGCCGCAGGGCATCGGCAACGTACAGGATTCTGTTGGCGCCGGGGATCCTGAGTTCCTGCCGCAGGTTGTCGCGGTCGATGTCCGTCGCGATCGGTCCGCAGATTTCGTTCAGGCCCGTCAGGCCGGTCTCGAGCCCGCGCAGCGCCTTTTGAAAAGACTCCTGGAAGTTGCGCCCGATCGACATGACTTCGCCCACAGACTTCATCTGCGTGGTCAGGCGATCGTTGGCACCCGGGAATTTCTCGAACGTAAATCTCGGTATCTTGGTCACAACGTAATCGATTGCCGGTTCGAACGATGCCGGAGTGAGACCGCCCGTGATTTCGTTCTTGAGTTCGTCGAGCGTGTACCCGACGGCAAGCTTGGCCGCGATCTTGGCGATTGGGAACCCCGTGGCTTTGGAAGCCAGTGCCGACGACCGCGACACGCGCGGATTCATCTCGATGATCAGGACGCGTCCGGTCTCCGGGCATACGGCAAACTGGACATTGGAGCCGCCCGTTTCCACGCCGATCTTGCGCAGCACGTCGATCGACGCATCGCGCAGTCGCTGGTATTCCTTGTCGGTCAGGGTCTGGGCCGGTGCTACGGTGATCGAGTCGCCGGTGTGCACGCCCATGGCATCGAAGTTCTCGATGGCACAGATGATGATGCAGTTGTCGTTCTTGTCGCGAACGACCTCCATCTCGAATTCTTTCCAGCCGATCACCGACTCCTCGAGCAGCACCTCGGTCGTCGGCGACATCTCGAGGCCATGGGAGACGATGCTTTCGAACTCCTCGCGGTTGTAGGCAATACCGCCGCCAGTTCCCCCGAGCGTGAACGACGGCCGCACGATCGTCGGGAAATGCGCGATATCGGCTCGCGGACTCTCGAGCCCGATCTCGGCCATTGCCTGCCGAAACAGATCCCGGTCTTCCGCCATGTCGATCGCATCCCGCGAAGCGGCAATCATTTCGACATTGAATTTCTCGAGTACGTTCTCGCGCGCGAGATCAAGCGCGCAGTTGAGCGCCGTCTGGCCACCCATGGTGGGCAGCAGCGCATCGGGTCGCTCCTTCTCGATCACCGCGGCGATCGCCTTCCAGTGGATCGGCTCGATGTAGATCGCGTCGGCCATCTCGGGATCGGTCATGATCGTCGCCGGATTCGAGTTGACGAGGATGACGCGGTAGCCCTCCTCGCGCAGGGCTTTACACGCCTGCGCACCGGAGTAGTCGAACTCGCAGGCCTGGCCGATGATGATCGGCCCGGCGCCGATGATCAGGATGCTGTCAATATCTGTACGTTTGGGCATCGAAAGAAGTCAGAATTTAGTTTAATTAATAATCGTAATAAATTGTTTTTTAAGGAATTATTACCTAAGACAGCATTGCTTTTAGCCCATTCTTTTTGCGCCCTTCCATATGCTCGATAAAGCGGTCGAACAGGGGCAGCAGGTCGTGGGGACCCGGGCTCGCCTCGGGGTGGCCCTGGAAGCTGAACGCCGGACGATCCTTGCGCGCGATGCCCTGCAGGGTGCCGTCGAACAACGAGCGGTGTGTCGCCTCGACGTTATCAGGGAGCGAGTCTTCGGCAACCGCGAAACCGTGGTTCTGGCTCGTTATCATGACCTGACCGGTCGCCAGGTCCTGTACCGGGTGATTGGCGCCGTGATGACCAAACTTCATCTTCTCGGTCCACGCGCCGCTCGCGAGCGCCAGCAGCTGATGCCCGAGACAGATGCCGAATATCGGCACGCCCGTTTCAAGAAGTTCCCTGATCGCCGCGATCGCATAATCGCACGGCTCCGGGTCCCCCGGTCCGTTGGACAGGAAGATGCCGTCCGGGCCGAGCGCGAGGGCCTCTTCGGCGCTGGTGGTCGCCGGGACGACGGTCAGGCGGCAATCGAGGTCCGAAAGCAGACGCAGGATATTGCGCTTGACGCCAAAGTCATAGGCGATGACGTGGTACGGCGCGACGCGCCGGCTCATGATGCGCTGACGTTTGCCGAACGTCGTGCCATGGCACCACTGGTAGCTTTGTTTGGTCGTCACGAAACTGGCGAGATCCATGCCGGATATGCCCGGGAACTTGCGCGCGTGCTGGACCGCCGTATCGACTGCCTGGTCGCCGGTCATGATGCAGCCCGATTGCGCCCCCTTCTCGCGGATGATGCGCGTCAGTTTGCGCGTGTCGATGTCCGCGATCGCGACCGTTCCGCCAAGTTTCAGGAAATCGGTGAAGTCGCGCTCCGAGCGCCAGCTGCTGTTGATCATCGTGCTGTCGCGCACGATCAGCCCCGACGCATGAATCTTCGACGACTCCATATCGTCGCTGTTCGTGCCGGTATTGCCGATATGCGGGTACGTCAGGGTGACGATCTGGCGGCAGTACGAGGGATCCGTCAGGATCTCCTGGTAACCTGTCATCGCGGTATTGAAAACGACTTCGCCGATCGTCTGGCCGTCGGCGCCGATGGACGTCCCGTGGAACACGGTGCCGTCCTCAAGTGCAAGTATCGCAGGTGTGCTCAAGCTATTCCTCAAGTCTGATCCGTACCGCGATCACTCGAGGCAGCAAATCCCGAAAGGCAGATGCAACAAAGCGGAAGGAGAACGCCTTCCGCTTTCGACACTCACTGACTGCTCAGCGATCTGGCATAGTCTACCGGAGCCGCGAAAAAGGTTCCAGCGTCCGGGCGG
>JARRMH010000361.1:0-5091 GCA_037386205.1 Woeseiaceae bacterium
GTCGAGCTGCCGGCAGGCGTCGCGGAGCGCGGTTCGCAGCCCTTCCTCGACGACCGGGTGGTAGAACGGCATAGCGAGCATGTCCGCGATCGTCATCTTCGACTGGTGCGCCCAGGCCAGCAGGTGGCCGATGTGCTCGGCTCGCGGGCCGACCATCTCGGCGCCCAGGAGGCGGCCGCTGCGGGCATCGGCATAGAGGTGCAGCAAGCCCGTGTTCTTGCGCATGACGCGACTGCGTCCCTGGTCCTCGAACGATACCTTGCCTGTAACGATCGGCTGGCCTTCGAGTTCGGCGCGGGTCTTGCCGACCATCGCGATCTGCGGATCGGAGAACACGACGGCCAGAGGCGACCGGCGGAAGCCGGGCTCGACGCGCGGAAAGCGGCCCGCATTGTCGCCGGCAATCCTGCCTTCGTCGGCAGCCTCGTGAAGCAACGGACGGTCGTTGGTGGCATCACCGGCAATGAAAACGTGCGATGCACCGACCTGCAGGGTCTGTGCATCGAACACGGGCACGCCGCGAGCGTCCAGCGGCAGCGCCGTGTTTTCAAGCCCGAGGTCTGCAACGTTCGGCCGGCGGCCCGTGGCGGCAACGACAAAGTCGACGTCGGATGCGACCTCGGCACCGTCGCGCCCTGTATACCGGATGCGCACGCCTTCGCCGGTGCGCTCCATCGCGTGGACCCTCGCGTCCGGATCGAGATAAAACTCCGATGCGAAGGCCTCGTGCGCGGCGTCGCGCACGTCGGGATCGGTCAGCGGCCCGACGATGTTGTCGATGCCGAACATCAGGACCTCGACGCCGAGTCGATGCAGTGCCTGTCCGAGTTCGAGGCCGATCACGCCCGGGCCAAACACGGCGACCCGACGGGGGAGATCGGTCCAGTCGAAGATATCGTCGTTGACGAGCAGGCGATCGCCGAGCTCTGCAAAAAACGGCGGGTATGCAGCCGAGGACCCGGTCGCGATGACGATGCGTTGCGCATGAACGACAGTGTCGTCACCGACCTGCAGGCGATGGTCATCGAGAAAAGTGGCGTGGCCTTGCAGGCGGTTTGCAGCCGGTATGCTCTCGGTGGATTCCACGACGAAACCCACGAAGCGGTCACGTTCGGAGCGAACGCGCGCCATGACGGCTTCGCCGTCGACCTGCGCCCCGTCCGCTGCCGCGATCAGCAGCTTGCTGGGCATACAGCCGACGCGCGCGCACGTCGTTCCGTACGGGCCACCCTCGATCAGTACTGCGTTGCTGGTCCAGTTGCACGCGGCCCGATAGGCGGCAAGGCCGGCGGAGCCCGCGCCGATAATGGCGACATCCACGTTACGCTGTTGCATAGTCGTTATCCTTTCCCGAGTCAGTGACAAATCAGCTTAGCGACGGCCAAGTAAACGGTAAAACAGAATGTATGAAATATAATATTCGATTAAATAGGATAATTGCCGATGGAGCGACGGCGTGAAGCCGAACGCGCTACTGGTCATACTGGGCAACCAGCTGTTCGCGCCGAAGCACCTGCCAGGCCCCGACGATGTGCGGGTGTTCATGGCCGAGGATGTCGGCCTTTGCACCTACGAGCGTCATCATCAACAGAAGATCGTCCTGTTTCTCGCGGCGATGCGCGCTTATGCGGGCGAGCTCGAGGAAGCGGGCTACCGCGTCGACTATGTTCGGCTTGACCGGGACGATGCGCGCCCCTACGAAGACAAACTCGAACAGGCCCTTGGGGACGACAACGAACTAATCCACTTTGAGATCGAGGACAAACCCATGGAGCAGCGGGTCATCGGCTTCGCCGAGCGGCACGGCCTGCAGCGCCGCGAGCTGACCTCACCGATGTTTACCTGCACTCGCGAGGAATTCGCGGCATGGTCGGGCGACCGGTCGACATTGCTCATGGCCGACTTCTACACGCTGCGACGCCGGGAGCTCGGCATTCTCGTCAGTGACGATGGCGAGCCCGAGGGTGGCCGCTGGAGCTTCGATGCCGACAATCGCAAGCGCCTGCCGAAAACTATCACGCCGCCGCCGATCCCGTGGATGAGAACGGTCTCACCGGGGCGCAGCCCGCCACGGTTGATCAACATGCGCCAGGCCGTCAGGTAGGTGAGACCGAAGGCCGCGGACTCCTCCCAGTTGAGGTGACGGGGTCGCGGCGCCAGAGAGTCGGCGGCGACCACGACCGCCTCGGCAAAGGTACCGTCGTGCTCGAGCAGGTCCTCGCAGCCCGTGACGGCGTGCCCTTGCAGAGTCTCGAGGGCTTCGTGCGCCAGGTGATCGGGTGGCGCGAGTTCGTGCGCGGCGTCTATCGGCAATTCAGCGAGGTGCAGGCCACGAGCAATCACTGGTCGCACGATCGCGAGCTGGCCGACTCATGGTACGCAGGCACGACCGGTATTCCGCCGCTTGACGATACGATCCGCCAGGCGCAGCGTTGCGGCTGGACGCATCACATTCCGCGCCTGATGGTCCTCGGCAACCTGATGACCTTGTGCGAGATCCGGCCGCAGGCCGCACATCGCTGGTTCATGGAAATGTACGTCGACTCGTCCGAATGGGTCATGGGCCCGAATGTTTTTGGCATGGGGCTCTTCAGCGACGGCGGAATCTTCGCCACCAAACCCTACATATGCGGCTCGAATTACCTGTTGAAGATGAGCGACTACGGTAAGGAAGAGTGGTGCGACACGGTGGACGGACTCTACTGGCGTTTTATTGACAAGCACCGCGATTTCTTCGCTGCGAACCCGCGGGTGGCGCTGATGCCCAGGGCGCTCGAGCGGCTCAACCGAGATCGGCGCGACCGCATCTTCCGAGCGGCAGCGGATTTTCTGGACGCACACACCCGACACGCCTGAGAAGCGGCTCGGTACGGTCGATGAGCCGTGCAGCTAACCCAGCAGCTTCGCGATGACGTCGTCAGACTGGCCGACGACATTCTTGTCGACGGTTGCATACGGTTCTTCGGGTACGCGCGACGCGAGCTGGCTGCGCAACATACCCAAGAACCGCGGTGCGGAAACCAGCGCATAGCCACGCAGCACGCCCCGGTGCCGCCGGGTAGCGATGTCATCGGCAATCTCGCGGGCAAAGGCTTCGGCGATATGCTGCTTCGGGTCGGATTTTTCGCTGGTTATCGTATGCCGGCCATGGCCGTGGCTGTCAAAAGCACGCCCGCCGCGATCGGCCAGGAGTTCGTCGTTCTTGAGGCGCGCAGCCTCGTTTTCGAAGGTGCGCTGCTCCTGCAGCGGGCCACGCAGCGTCTCGCGTTTGTAGAGAACGGCTTTCGATTCGTCGGCCACGACAACCAGGTAATACTTGTTGTCGGCTTGCATTGTTAGTGCCATTGTTACCTCTCGGGTCCATTGTAACCTACTGGGTGGGCATGGCGGTTGAACTGCAATTTCTCGGGGCGACAGAGAGGGTTACGGGATCGCTCTACCTGTTGCGCGCGGGCGATTCCCGTATCCTGCTCGAATGCGGCCTCGTACAGGGGGTACCGGACGAAGAGCGGCACAACCGCGAACCGTTCCCGTTCGAGGTCGGCGACATCGACGCCGTCGTCATCAGCCATTCGCACATCGATCACTCGGGGCGCGTGCCGTTGCTGGTGAAGCAGGGCTACACGGGCCCCATCTATACCCATGAGGCAGCTACAGCGCTGTGTGCGATCATGCTGCCCGATTCGGGGTACCTCAATGAGAAAGACGCCGAGTGGGAGTCGCGGAAACGGGCCCGCAAAGGCAAAGGCCCCGTCCTCCCGCTCTACACACGCGAGGAGGCGGAGACCTGCATCGGGCAGTTCGAGGGCATCGAATACGAGCAGCCGACCTCGATAATGCCAGGCGTCACCCTGACGTTGTTCGACGCGGGGCATATCCTTGGTTCCTCCATCGTGCAGCTGGAAATTGCCGCAGGCGGCGACCAGCGCACGCTGGTTTTCAGCGGGGATCTCGGCTACCGCGACGCGCCGCTCATGGATCCGACGACGCGCCTGACCCGTGCCGATGTCGTGCTCATGGAAAGCACCTACGGCGATCGCGATCACCGGCCGATCGGCGAGACGCTCGAGGAGCTCACGGACGTGTTCGCGTCGGCGCGTGCCTCGCAGGGCAATGTGCTGATACCTGCCTTCACGGTGGGTCGCACCCAGGATCTCCTCTACCTGATGGCCGAACACTACGAGCGGTGGGGCCTCGGCAAGTGGCAGATATTCCTCGACAGCCCGATGGGCATCAAGGCGACGCGCATCTACTCGCGCTATCGGCACCTGTTCGGGGCCCAGTTGTTCGAGCCGGCGAGCGACTATCCCGACCTGCCGAACCTCTTCGAGACCCGCACGGCAGAGGAGTCGATGCAGATCAATGAAATCGAGTCAGGCGCCATCATCATTGCGGGCAGCGGCATGTGCACGGGTGGGCGGATACTCCACCACCTGAAAAACAATGTCTGGCGGCCCGAGTGCCATCTCGTGATCGTGGGCTACCAGGCCGACGGTACCCTGGGACGCCGTATCGTCGACGGCGCGGAGGATATCCGGCTGTGGGGCGATACGTACCGGGTGCGGGCGCAGCTCCACACGATCGGCGGGTTGTCGGCCCATGCAGACCAGAGCGACCTCATCGACTGGTACGGTAACTTCGCGGACCGGCCCCCTGTGTACCTCGTGCACGGCGAGGAACGAGGGCAGAAGCCGCTGCTCGGGAAACTCCGCTCGGAACTGGGCGCGCCGGCGCACATTGCGCGCTACCGGCAGAAGATCGAGATTTAGCGCCCCGCATCGATCGCCAGCCTGTAAAATTAGCATTTACTAATGTAACTTTTCATTTTAGACTGTGTCTAAATAACCAGCGCCAGCAAGACAAAGAGACCGTGACATGCTCGATACCCTGATGCTGTCTCGCCTGCAGTTCGCGGCGAACATCAGCTTTCACATCCTGTTCCCGATGATTACGATCGGACTCGCCTGGGTCTTGCTGTTTTTCAAGCTGCGCTACAACTCGACCGGCGACGACAAGTGGATGAACGCCTACCGGTTGTGGGTCAAGGTCTTCGCCCTGACATTCGCGTTGGGGGTCGTCAGCGGCATCACC
>JARRMH010000362.1:0-3139 GCA_037386205.1 Woeseiaceae bacterium
CGGCACGTCGGTGACCGGCTGAGCGTCGACCTGCGTGCGCAATCCCTCGACCAGGACGGGGGGTCCGGCTATTTCATGCCGGGCACGGACTTCTACCTGCCGTTGCCGCCGCCCAACGACCCGATCGTCGTCGATGTGCCCGAGTTCGAGATCCAGTCGAACCGGATTGGTGAGTCCTTCGTCAGGTCGGGCGAGGTCTCGGCCAAGGTCGATTACGATCTCGGGTGGGCGACGCTGACGTCGATAACGTCGTTCACCGACGTGGAGTCCGGCAACGACCAGGATCTCGACCAGACCTACGTGGAGGCCATCGACATCGTGGTCATCGACGATTCCGAGACGTTCGCACAGGAGTTGCGACTGGTCTCGGGCGACAACCAGGCGCTGCGCTGGGCAGGTGGCGTGTCGTGGTTCAGCCAGGACCGCTTTCGCTCCCTGGCGACCACGTTTCTCGGCACACCTGTGCCGGCGGCCGCGCAGGACCTGAAGCTCGAAAATTTCGCCGTGTTCGGCAACCTGAGCTACGATCTGACCGAGGCGCTCGAAATGACGCTGGCGGTTCGCTGGGACGAGGAAACGCCGGAGGACCTGACGCAGGGCCGGAGCGAGACGTTCCGCGAACTGCAGCCCAAAGCGAGCCTCGCGTACCGTTTCAACGAGAACGTGCTGGGCTATGTGACAGTCGGCAAGGGGTTCCGGGCCGGCGGTTTCAACAACCTCGCGCCCGGCAGCAACTTCGAGCCGGGATTCGACAGCGAGTCGCTTGTGAGCTACGAAACCGGGCTCAAGGCGACGACGGCCGGCGGCAGGCTGCGGACCGCGCTGTCGCTGTTCTTCATCGACTACACGGACCAGCAGTTCTTCCTGTTCGATCAGACCGGCACGCAGGCGAACATCAATATCCCGAAGAGCGAGATATTCGGCGGCGAACTTGAGGTGACGGCGCAGCCGATCGATTCGCTCGTTCTGAGCCTGGGCGTCGGCTTTACCGATAGCGAAATCGTCGAGTACGAGGACATCGCCGGCGTGCTCGTTCCGGCGAGCGAGATCGTCGGCCGCGAAGTGCCCGGAGCGCCGATTTTGTCGGTCAGCCTGGCAGGACAGCATACGGCCGCCATCAGCGAGTCACTCGATTTCGTGACGCGTTTCGACGTGGAGCACCGCGGCAAAACGTACTGGACGCTCGATAACCTCAACACCCAGTCGCCTTACACGCTCGTCAACCTCAGCGTGGGTCTCGAAGCCGAGCGCTGGGCCGCGCGGCTGTTTGTCGACAATGCGACGGACGAGGAGTACATCGAGTGGTACTTCGGCGCGCGATTCATCGGCTTGCCGGCCGATATCGCGTGGCCCAGCAAACCGCGGCAGGCCGGCCTCGAGTTTACGCTGCGCTACTGACGCTTCTGCAGGCGTTCCGCCCGGCTCAGTTCACGCGGGTGCTTCGCCTGGCGCCGGCCGTCGAGGTAGTGGGTGACGGTCAAAACGGGGTGCCTCAAAAGCATGCGCGGTCCTGCATAACGCATGATTTCCTTTGCCTTGCTGCGATAGTCCGGCTTGTAGCAGTGCACCGGGCAGTTCGAGCACGTCGGCTTATCCTCGCCGAACGGACATTTGTCGAGGCGCACCGCTGCGTAGTCCATGAAGACGGAGCACTCGTCGCAGAGGTCCCGTGTACCGTGGTGATCCTTGCAATAAATGTCGACCATCTTGCGGATCGTCAGGCGTTCTCGTTCGAGGTGAGTCATGGTTTGCATGGGCGCATGGCAGACACCGCCATGTTACCTTAAGGAGCATTGTCGTAACTCAGGGAGAACCGAAACCATGGCCGAAACGCCATCAGAAATGCTGCCGCTCGGAACGGCCGCGCCCGAATTCAAGCTGCCCGACCCGGACGGCAAGATGCACTCGCTCGCCGATGCGGCGAACAGCCGCGCGTATCTCGTGATGTTCATCTGCAACCATTGCCCGTTCGTCAAGCACGTCGCCGACGAACTTGCGAAGCTGGGACGAGACTACGAGTCGCAGGGCGTGGCCATCTTTGCGATCAACAGCAATGACGTCGAGAAGTATCCTGACGACGGCCCGGGCAAGATGAAAGAAGAGGCGGCTCGCCGCGGCTACACGTTTCCGTACCTGCTCGATGCGGACCAGGATGTTGCGCGGGCCTACAAGGCGGCCTGCACGCCGGATTTCTACCTGTTCGATGCCAACCGCGTCCTGGTATATCGCGGGCAACTCGATGGCAGCCGTCCCGGTAACGACGTGCCCGTCGACGGGAGCAACCTGAGGCAGGCGCTCGATGCTGTCCTGGCGGACCAGCTGGTGCCGACCGACCAGGTGCCCAGCGTCGGCTGCAACATCAAGTGGAAACCGGGCAACGAACCCGGGTATTTCGGCAGGGCAGGCTGATACCGGGAAAATGCCGGCGCCACCGCCGACCGCTATTGAAGCGGTCGTTCCGGCGGTTGCGTTCAGGTCATTATTGACTTCCGAGGTTGACGCCACGCCGCCGTGCGCAAGGTGGGCGATTCGATGACAAGAAACTCTTTCGGAAATGGTCAATGATGACGGGTCGTTCAGCCTCAAAGGCGACGCCTCGTCCTCCGAATTCAATCTCAATTTGGAAACCTGCATTGAACTTGCTTGGCAGGCCCTGGGAGCCACCCTGCCGTAACGACTCTTATGCGCGTCGGTCACAGGCCAGTTCTGGTCCGTTCCGGTTGCGGAGGAGTCTCAGAAAGGAGGACGCTATACAGATTTTGCGACAACTCCTGCTGACTCTTTCTGCATTGACATTCGGAGCAGTTTCATACGCGGACAGGGTTGGTGCCGAATGCGGAGCACCGTTGAGTGCACCGGCTCCGGATGATGCGGTCTATCTGGCTTCCTCAAGTCAGCAATGTCGCGTTACTGAACCACACAGGTACTTGAGAGGGTATTCTCACGGTCAATGCCGCACACTCCGGGCACGCGACGGTGGCCGATGACCTGTTGCAGAACCCCCTTCGATAGCGGAATATCTTGCCGCGGAGGACATGCCCATCGAGTCCCTGACGGTTCTATCGCTGGTTTGCGCCAGTTACGTGGCGACCAACGTCGACAATCTCCTGCTTCTCGTCAGCTGGGCATTTGGCGGCGG
>JARRMH010000363.1:0-3139 GCA_037386205.1 Woeseiaceae bacterium
TGATTTCGTCTGGCGTTGCTGACGCGATGATAGATCGGCTGAATCTCGATGTGCAGCAGGTACCGACCCTGATGGCGGGCGAGTAGGCCGGCCAGGTCAGATAGGCCGATGCGAGCGCCGCCCAGGCCCGGGCGAACTCCGGGTCGAGCCGGACGGCCTCTGCCAGGTAGTCGACGGCCCGGCCCATGTCCTCGCTGCCGCGGCGAAACCAGATCGACCGGCCCTGCAGATAGAGATCGTATGCCTCGGCATCGGACGTGCCCGCCATCAGGGTCGGTACCTGCTCCACATCGAGATTCAGCCGATCTATCATCGCGTCAGCAACGCCAGACGAAATCACGTCCTGTACTTCGAAGGCGTCGAGACGGTCGACGATGCCGCTGTCGACCGACCAGAACTGGATCCGCGTCTCGGCCTCGAGGAGCTGAGCCGAAACGCGCAGCTTATCGCCGTCGCTGCGGATGCTACCGGAAACGACGTAATCGACCCCGAGATCGCGACCGACCTGCCGCGGGTCGGTGGCGGGATCCCGGTAGCCGAATGAGACGCTGAAGGCGAGCACCGCAAGCTCGTCGACCAATGACAAGTGGTTCGTTATTTCCTCGGCGACGCCATCACCGAAATACGTCAACGACTCATCGCCAGTCTTGTTGAGAAATGGCAGTACAGCCACCGTATTGCCGGTTGGCGTCGGCCTCATCCGCGACTCCGGTCGGTCGACCGCGTGGTCCACGACCAGCCAGGCGAATAATCCGGCGGCGACGATACCGGCCACGAAGATCGCGTAGTCAGACCCGGTGAGCGGCGCTTCCCCCCGGGCGTCTTCGGCACTCGATGTGATCCGAACGAGCCCGTCATCGCTAAAGTCGTATCGCCAGCTGAGCGCGACGGCAACGAAGAACCCTGCCACGACAATCCAGATCAGGGCCGTCATACTCGATGCTGGCAGGCCGAGCGGTTGAAAGGTAACGTCGGCGATTTGCAAAATCAGCCACGCGCCGATCAGGTACAGGCCGGCGAGACGAAACACGCGCCGGCGACGCAGTTCACTGATGAATGACATCAACCAGAAGGATCGAAAAGGACGTCAACAGCATAGCACCCTCTGCAGCGGATGGGCCGTGGCGCCGGCTCAGAGCTGACTACCTGTCCTCGATTTCTCGCAGTGAATCGCCGATCTCGGCACGCGCCCGGTCATCGGTTACGTTCGCAAGGGCCTCCCGCAGCAGCGCCACCGCCTCGTCATCGCGGCCCTGGCGATGCAGCGCAAACGCAAGATTATTGTGCGCTGCCCACAGTGCCGGGTCCGCCGCGATGGCCTGCAGGTAAGCGTCTTCCGCGTCGGCGTTTCGGCCAGCGGCCAGCTGGTGATTGGCAAGGCCGAACCAGGCAAGTGCCGACCACGGCCACGATTGTATTGCGGCTTGCCAGGCCGGCAGGGCCGCATCGCCCCCGCCAGCAGCTTCAAAATCGGTAACTGCGCGCAGATACCGGTCCGGCTCGACCATTGCAGGCAGGGCGCCGGGCTCGAGCGCGACAAACCCCCAGTAGCCGCTGCGCTGCCAGGTGTGCAGGAACGGCTTGAGCCGGGTGATGCGCCGCCGGTCGGTGCCCGAGCGCAGGATGACGGTCTCGTCGGTCGGGTCGACGCCAACGGCGACGGCATAGTGCCAGCGCGGGTACCAGGACACGCCGAGGTTCTGCATGACGAGCACGGGGCGTCCCTCGGCCAGCTCGGCGGCCAGCGCAGTCAGTGTCCCGTCGATACGGTATGGAATGCGGCCTGCGCGCCGCGTCGCCGCCAGCAACTCCACCTGGAAGCTCCCCTGGCGTTCGGGCACGTAGACCTGGTCGACGAGCTGCTCGGGGCTCACCTCGATGCCGCTGGCATCGAGCACGGTAGCCAGAGCTGCGGGCCCGCACTGGTAGCGTTCCTGCGGATAGAAAGGGGTGTCGTCGAGCTCGGGCGCGACCGCCGCCGGGTCGAGGCGGCGAACGTCCTCGGGTATCCCGGCGCAGCCGGCAAGCAGCAAGACGAGCGCTCCAAGGCTCGCAAGAGCCCTGGGCATCTCGGTCGTCGGCCGGGGCGGGACGCCCCTGGCCTCAGGTCGCTTTGAAGATGTCGATAACGCCGACGAGTTCCAAAATAATCAGGATCAGGAATACGCCGCCAATGATGCCGAGGGCATCACCGCCAGCGATCTGCGTCTCGATGTTTTGATGCAGCAGGGCGATCTCGTTATCGCTGAGCCCTGCGAGCCGGGAAGACACGTCAGCCGGATCTACCCCATAAGCAATGAGTTGCTCCGCGACATCCGCACGCGCCAGCAGCGAGGTGATGTCATTGATTCGCGCATCCCGATCGCTGGCCGAAATGGTCTCTGCCGTCGTAACGACGCCGGCATTGGCCACGGGGACGAAGCCAAGCGTAACGACAGCGACCGACACGATGCAGAAGACAAAGGATTTTATTTTTAGTGCAATCATGGTTTTCCTCTTCCGGACTGGGGTGATGCGTCAGTCTACATCACCGATCTGGTCAAATTCATTATAATCGTGCTGCAAATTCTTAATGCGCACTACTTCTGGTCCTGAAGGTAATCGATCACTTCCTCGCTCGTCAGGACGCGCGCGTAGCAGCCGTGAGTTCCCGCCATCCGTGCCACACGACGAACCAGTCTGACGTATTGGTTCGCCTGCCGGGTTAGACTACCGAAATGTTTATCGAAACCATCAAGAGCGACGGGCTTGCCCACCTTTCATACGTGCTGGGCAGCGAGGGATGCGCGGCTGTTGTGGATCCGCGCCGCGATTGTGACCACTACACGAGGATCGCGGCCGCCCACGGTTGCCGCATCACTCACGTTTTCGAAACGCATCGCAACGAAGACCTGCTGTCCGGTGCCGCCATTCTGGCCAGTCGCACCGGAGCCGACGTCATCCACGGCCCGAATCCGGCAGGCCCTGTTGAATATGCCAAAACGGCCGTGGACGGCGACGCATTCTCCATCGGCAAGCTGCGAATCGAAACGCTGGAGACACCCGGGCATACTGACGACAGCTTGAGTTACGCGGTTTATGACGATGACTTTCCGGAGTCGGCGTTCGCCGTCTTCACTGGCGATACGCTGTTCGTCGG
>JARRMH010000364.1:0-3133 GCA_037386205.1 Woeseiaceae bacterium
TGGCGCAGGCATGGCGACTATCCTCAGCGGGCAGCTCGCCGAGGCCGGATACTGGTCGGACAAGGCGGCGCAAGTGGACCCGGCCGACTATGAGAATCCCTCGACCTCGGTGTTCATCTATGTGAGCGCAGGAAATATGGAAATGGCCGAGCGTCGACTGAACGATGCTCTCAAACTTGGTCCGGAGGAACCGTATCCGCTGTCAGCCAAAGCTTACTTTATGCTTCATAACGGCGAGAGAGACAAAGCCATCGATATATCCAGGGCTTCGCTGACGAAGGGACTCGACGATCGCTGGGGCTCTGACATGGTGTTCCTGCGCCTGGTTGCCGACGATGCGCTGACTACCGGGCGTTACGAGGAGGCACTGGCGTGGTTTGAGCAGAAGGTCTCGGAGCTGGCTGGTGAGCTGCCCCAGGTCGATTCGACCAACATCCAGAAGGCGGTCGATCTGGGTCACCTGCTGCTCGCGACCGGCAGTGAGGCGCAAGCACGGTACCTGCTCGAGACCGTGGTTGAGACTTACGATGCAGAGTACACGCTCGGGTCGGCGAATTACCCGTTAGGCATCGCCAAGGTTGAAGCGCTGGCATTGCTGGGTCGCCATGACGAGGCCTTGTCGGAGCTGCGTCGACTGGTTGATGATGGCTGGCGCGTAAGCTGGCGTTTTCACGGGCTGCTGACGCACCACCTCGACGCCATTCGGGACAGGGACGAATTCAAAGAGATCATGGCAAATATCGAGGCGGATCTGCAGAGGCAGAATAGCGAGTTCGATCCTTCCTCACTCTGACAGCGCTGCTGCCCGAGTTTTCTTACCACCGCGCTGAAGCGACAACCTGGCAGGAGTCAGTCAATGCATCTTCGAATCCACATGTCCGCAATTGCTCTGGGCTTGGTGCTGAGTCTGTCGGCCTGCGGCGCATCCGAGACGACCGGTGCCGGCGACTCCGTCTACCAGACTGGCTCGGCGAGCCGCGACGGCATAGGCAAGTTCTATATGGGTCGCGAGATCTCTCATGTCATGGGACATCGCGGCGCGATGTGGCTCGAGCGACCCGAGCGCGAGCGGGAGGAGCGCACCGACCTGTTGATCCAGGCGCTGCCGCTGACGGAGAACAGTATCGTCGCCGACGTCGGCGCAGGGACCGGCTACTTCAGTTTTCGCATCGCTGAGCGAGTACCAGACGGCAAGGTGCTGGCCGTCGACATCCAGCAGGAAATGCTCGACATCGTCGAGGCTCGAAAGGCGGGCGGCGCGCCGGCGAATGTAGAGACTGTGCTCGGCAACGAGCAGAATCCGAACCTGGCGGCCTCGAGCGTTGATGTGATCCTGATCGTCGATGCGTACCACGAGTTCTCGTCTCCCTACGAAATGGGCACCGCGATGGCGCGGGCGTTGAAGCCGGGCGGCTTGCTCGTGCTCATCGAATACCGCGCCGAAGATCGGTCAGTGCCGATCAAAAGGCTACACAAGATGAGCGAGCAGCAGGCTAAACGCGAGATGGCCGCGGTTGGGCTCGAGTGGGTCCGGACCGAGGACTTCCTGCCGCAGCAGCACTTCCTCGTGTTCAAGCGCCCTGATCAGTGACCGGTGCGCAGCGATTCGTCAGCGTCTTCGCCGGAGAGAACGTGGTGCGACAATGCTATCCGGGTGCGTGAGCCTTAGTCCCGTGCCGCAAGAAAGCCGGCCGCGGCCGATATGGCCGTCAGGAATGTTCCCCAGCCAATGTCGGAAACAACGAGCAGCACTGACCATTGCGCAAAGATCGCGTAATTGGTGAGCGTATACGTGCCGTATGCGATCGCCCCAAGCGCCGCCCCGTGCAGGACTGCTGTCGCGATGCGCTTTTCCGCCAGAGCGGGGCGGACGGCCAGGTACAGGATTGCGCCGATGTAGCCCACGTAGAAAAGCGCAGCCGCCGAAACGGAGGCCGTCGGCCGCATCATCGAACCGAGCTGCGCTTCGTAAACATCACGCAGGAATAGACCGATCCAGGCAATATCGATCACCAGAAATGTAACGGCCGCAGCTGCAAATGCCTTCACGTATCTCATGACCATAGTCTACAGTGCTTGCCCGCGCGCCCGTAGCTCAACTGGATAGCGTACTGCGCGCCGAAGGCAGGGGTTTCAATATTCGCCCGAACGGGGCCAGCACGCGCATGACCTGGCTGCTGTAAGTCCATCGCCCAGGCAGCGCGACTGATATTCTGGGCGCTGTCGACCAGCAAATTCTTCAGAGCAGCTGCAATGAACCTGTCCTCTCGTTTGAATATGTTCCTTGCCATGGCGGTATGCGTCGCCGCCTGTTCCGGCCCGTCGGTGCGCCCAACGGCGACGGCCCCTCCCAGTCTTGACGATGTGTGCGACGCAACCGTCGTTGGCCTGTTCGACGACCCGGTGGCGCTGCGGGATGGTCGCTGGGAGGGCGAACCTTATGTCGCCGGCGGCGCGTCGCGCCCGACAGCAGGTGTCATCCGCGATCTCTGGGTGGCCGGTGACCTGGACGACGACGGTATCGAGGAGACAGTGGCGTTCCTCTGGAGCGCGACGGGCGGCAGCGGCACGCGCAACTACATTGCCGTGTTCAGCAACAGCGGGAAGGGCGTCAGCAACCGCTCCACCGTGCTGATCGGCGATCGCGTGAAGCTGCGTGAGGCGAGGATCGTGGACGACCGCGTTGAAGTCGACGTCGTGCAACATGGCCCCGGCGAAGCCATGTGTTGCCCGACGCAAGAGGCCACCCGGGTATGGCGCTACGACGGGCGGCAACTTCGCGAAGTGGCGCATTAGCACCATCAACATCTGGCGTTGACGCCGGGATTGCGTAGAATAACGATCCCACGCGCCCGTAGCTCAGCTGGATAGAGTACTGCCCTCCGAAGGCAGGGGTCACAGGTTCGAATCCTGTCGGGCGCGCCAATCTTTTCAAATGGTTACGCGGCATTTGCCTTTTGGCGAACTGCCGCGGTGCCCATCTGGTGCCCAAGCGGTGCCCAAGTTTTGTTTCCCTGTTCTTGTTTGAACTGGTTTACTCATTCGCCATGAGCGGCGTCTCTGCGATCAAAACTTGCGAATGGCCGAGTCCGCTGTACCCCCAATACCGGCCGCTCGAACGGCTGCTTTCGGG
>JARRMH010000365.1:0-3124 GCA_037386205.1 Woeseiaceae bacterium
GTCGATCACGTAGGTGACCCGTCCCGGTCGCAGCTTCGCAAGATCGCGGGTCACGAGCCGGTCGAGGAAAGGCCGCGCGTCCGGCCCTTCGATGCGATATTTCTCCATGGGGGTCAGGTCCATGACCGAGCAGCCGCTGCGCACCGCGAAATACTCGGTGGACAGCTTGTCGACCACCCGGGGCACCTTGTAGCCGTTCCAGGCCGCCCAGTTCTCGGTCTTCGACATGCCGGCATAGGCCTCGTGGAAGGGCGTATGCGCGAGTGGCTGGCGAAAGTGCAGGTGGTCGATGCTCATGCCGCCTTCCCGCCGCCGAGGATTCTCCTCGCTGCGTTGCGCCCCGGCAGCCCGGTTATTCCGCCGCCCGGGTGGCAGCCCGCGCTGCAGAGATAGAGCTGCTCGACGGAAGTATCGTACTGCGCCGCACCGTAGACCGGGCGCAGCATGAAGGACTGGTGCATCGTCAGCTCCCCGTGGTGCCAGTGCCCGAGCGCAGCCCCGTATTCGCGCTCGATGTCCGCCGGCGACAGGAAGTCCCGTTCGATGACAAGTGATTCGATACCGGGAGCGAGTTTCTCGAGCTCGGCGAGGACGCTGCTGATCAGCTTCGGCGCGTGGCGTTCCCACCCGCCCTTGATCGCGTGTGGCACGTAGGCGACGTTGATGGACATGACGTGGTGGCCAGCGGGGGCCAGCGCCGGGTCGGCAATGCTCGGTAGCGTGATTTCGAGTGCCGGCCGTTCCGGCAGCTCGCCATATTTCGAAGCGTTGAAGGCGCGTTCGACGTACCGCATCGAAGGCGCTGCGACCAGCCGATCGCGAAGCTGGTCGGCCTCGACGCCCTTGAACTCCGGCAGCCCGCTCAGCCCGAGGTGCAGCTTGCCGACGACGCCTGTGCCGCGAATCTGCGCGACGCGCCGCGCGAACATCGCATCGAGCCGCGGTGCTCCGACCAGCTGTCCGAAAGTGACCCTGGGATCGACGGCGGAGACGACCAGCCCGGCCTCGATTTCTTCGTCGCCGGAGAGCATGACGCCGGCGGCCCTGCCGTTCGTGACGATGATCCGTTCCACCCGGCAGTTGCAGCGAAGCGTCACGCCCGCCGCGCGGGCCGAGCGTTCGAGCGCTGCGACGAGCGTGCCGTTGGCCGGCGCGAGCGGCCCGTTCCGTTCGCCGTGCAGGCGCTGCAGCCAGGTCAGCACCGTGCCGGGCGTTCTCGGGCCCATTGTACTGCCGATTACCGCATCGAAGGCCATGACACCTTTCAAGGCTTCGTCGGCGAAAGCCTCGTCGAGGACGTCGTAGATGTTCATGCCCGCGATGCGCAGGAACTCGTACATCGCATCGCGGCCGAGGCCGAAGCGTAACCGCCATCCGAGCCTGGCCAGCGTCAGCTTGTCTCCGCGCGCGAGATTCTTCAGCCGCGGCGGAGCAGAATCGAACAACGGCGCCAGTGCCGCGGAGAAATCGCGAAGTCGCTGGCGGAACGCCGGGTAGGCGGCCACATCCGCTGCATCATCCGGCGGCCGCCCGCTGAGCGAGTCTCTGCCGATGACGAGCGGCCCGGCGTCGGGCGAGAGTGCGATCGTGTCTACGGCAGCCGCGGGTGAGTAGCCCGAGCCGTCGAGATCGAGCTCGTCACGGAGCGCCTGCGCAAGCGGGTACGACAGGTGCGCGAGGCCCGGCACCCGGTAACTCGAATCCGCCCCGAAACGCCGCTCGGCGGCCATTCCGCCAACGGCTGGCGAGGCCTCGCAGAGCAGCACCTGCAGGCCCGACCTCGCCAGGCTGGCGGCACACACGAGGCCGTTGTGACCCGCGCCGATGACGATGGCATCGTAGCGTTCAGTCATCGCTGAACGCCTCCGGCGTCGTATCGAGTTTCCTGAGATCGTGCAGGATCTCGCGCGCGGCGTTCGTGCCCGGTGCGCCCATGACGCCGCCGCCCGGATGCGTGGATGAGCCGCACAGGTACATTCCACGGACCGGGCCCCGGTACTGCGCGTAGCCGGGGAACGGCCGGTTGAACAGCAGCTGATCGAAAGTCAGCTCGCCCTGGAAGATATTGCCTTCCGTCAGCCCGACTTCGTTCTCGAGCTCGCGTGGCGTGCGCACCTCCACGTGCAGGATCTTGTCGCGGAAGTCGGGGCTGTAGTCGGCGATCTGGTCGATAACGGTCCGGCCGAAGTGGTCGCGCTTGTCATCGGTCCAGCCGCCTTCGGGTTCGACAGGACAGTACTGCACGAATACGGACATCATGTGCTTGCCCGGCGGCGCCAGGGTCGGATCGTACTGCGACGGAATCAGCGTGTCGGTGTACGGATCGGCCGACCAGCAGTCGTCCTTCCAGTCGTCGTAAGCCCGCTCGAGCCGCTCGAGAGTGTCGGTGAAATGCATGTGGCCCAGCGTGAGCGGCGAGTCCGCGGGCAGGGCGGGGAAGGACGGCATGCCGTCGAGCGCGATGTTGAGCTTGCCGGATGAGCCGCGGATCTTGAAATTCCTCGCACGCTCGAGCAGCGTCGGGGGAACGTCGTTTTCGTCCATGATGCGGGTAAAGGTTCGCCTGGCGTCGAGGTTCGAGACGACCGTCTTCGCCCGGATCTCTTCGCCCGAGGCGAGCCTGACGCCCGCGGCCCTGTCGCCCTCGACGAGTATCCGTTCGACCTCCGCGCCGGTCCTGATTTCGCCGCCATAGGATTTCAGCGCACTCGCGATCGCGCCGGATACGGCGCCCATGCCGCCGCGCGCGAAGCCCCATGCCCCGACGTTGCCGTCGACGTCGCCCATCGCGTGGTGCAGCAGCACGTACGCGGTGCCAGGCGAGTAGACGCCGAGCCCCGTGCCGATGATGCTGCCGCCCGAGTAATGCGCGAGTATCGTTTCGTTCTCGAAGTAGTTCTCGAGATACTCGGCAATCGACATCGTGAAAAAGCGTATGAACTCATAGAGCTGCGCCTCGCTGAGTTCGTGGAATTTCTTCAGCAGCCACGCGAATTCGAATGCATCCCGCGGGCGGAACGAGGCCGGGTCCGGGGGGGTGCGCAGCAGGAAGCTGCGGATCAGCCGGCACCAGCGCATGACGTCGGTATCGAAGCGGATCGCGGCATCCGCATCGCGCTCGCTG
>JARRMH010000366.1:0-5233 GCA_037386205.1 Woeseiaceae bacterium
GATGAGCTGAATATTGATGCGCAGACGATCGCCGGCGCGCTGAACCTGTCCCTCGACGACGGTTGCCACATCCAGCAGTTCCCCGATTTCCGGAATCGTCAGGTCGGGGTTGAGGCGCTCGACCGACGTGCGTGATATGACCTTGAGATCCCCGATTCTGGACAGGAGCGTTAACAGTTCGTCGTGGAGTCCGCCCGCGAAGAACTCAGCGTTTTCCATGCTCGCGCTCTGGTTCTTGAAAGGCAGTACGGCAATCGACCTATCGTGTCCCTCGACCCCCGAGGATTCCGCGCCACCGGGCAACAGCGAATCCTTGAGCAGCAGGAAGACGACGGCGCAAGCCAGGATGGCGATGATCGTGTAGTTGATCTTGCGGCCGGTGTCAGCGGTGATCGATTGTTCCTCGGGCACGTTCGCCGTCCGCACGACACCATCCGGTGTCAGTTCGAAGGCCCAGGCAAATACGACGGCCAGCGGGAAGCCGAGGAGCAGGAACGCAACGAGAAGCGTCGTTGTCCAATCGGGAAGCCGCAACGCGGAACACGTTACGTCGCTTGAGCTCCTGGATAATCGATCCGGCCATTGGGCTCCTTCTTCGCATGGCCAAGGATATCAGGAAGCCGGTGCGTCGGGGTCGGGCTTACATGATAAGGTTAGCCCCTTTTTCACGGGGGACTGTTACATGATTGCCGGGAGTGCCATTGCTACAATGAGCTGGTTTGTCGACAGGAGCGCACAGCCCGGCTATGACGTTGGACGAGCCTGAGAAAATCCGCAAAGCGTTCAGCTGTTTCGCTACCGGCGTTGCCGTCGCGACAACTTCGGGTAGGGGCGGCGAGCCGATCGGTATTACGATCAGCAGCTTCAACACGGTAACTTCGGGTCGGGGCGGTGAGCCGATCGGTATCACGATCAGCAGCTTCAACACGGTGTCACTGGAGCCGCCGCTGGTACTCTGGAGCCTCGGGGTCGATTCGATCAGCTTCGATGCATTCGCAAACGCCGAGCATTTCGCCGTCAATGTACTGGCAGGCCACCAGGCGGACTTGTCGGCACGGTTTGCTTCACGCGGGGAGGACAAGTTCGCGGGACTTGACTGCACAGAGGGCGTCAATGGTGTCCCGATCCTGCCGGAGTTTGCCGCCTGCTTCGAGTGCTCCGCCGAATATCGCTACCCCGGTGGCGACCACCTGATCATCGTGGGGCGCGTAGTGAACTTCGAGGACCGCGGCCTCGACCCGCTTATCTTCTACCGCAGCGAGT
This sequence comes from Woeseiaceae bacterium, assembly GCA_037386205.1. GTDB lineage: Bacteria > Pseudomonadota > Gammaproteobacteria > Steroidobacterales > Woeseiaceae > UBA1847. The sequence continues at coordinate 1,264 of JARRMH010000366.1, forward strand.
TCCACAGGGTCCGCTGACCACCGCAGGCTAAGCCTGAAGCTGCGGCGCGGTAAAGACAATGAACAATCCGGCCAGGATTCCGAGCCTGTAGCCCCAGTCCTGGAACTGGGCAACGGGCTCGACGTGTTTGTCGTGATCATGGCTGACCCCGAACGCGACGATATGGATCAGAGAACCCGAGATGAAAGCCTGCAGCCAGGCGATGCTGCGGGCCTCCGCCAGTTCGACGACCGGCGCGCCCAGTACGAACGAGGCCGCCGAGGAACCGATAATCACGGCAAAGGCGATCACCGCTGCCGCCAGGCCGAAGTTAGGCCGCAGCGACCACCAGATGGCCATCCCGACCGGCAGGCGATGCAGAATGACGGCGAAAGCGAGGTCGCGATTGCCGGACGGCAGCAGGGCAATGCCGTCGAGAACCGAATGGATCATGAGTCCCAGGGTCGCCAGGGCCAGCACGAGGCCGTGCGCCGCATGGAAGGAATCGTGCAGGCTGCGTTCCAGGATCACGGGAAACACTATGCCGAGGGCGAGAAACATGACGGCAGCACTGCCGCCGCCCGAAAGCGCTTCCGGGATAATATGGACGGTGACGATGCCGGCGATCGTGATGAAGATGAAGCCGTCGAGGATCTGGCGGATGGTACGATTGCGTCGTCCCAGCGTATACAGGGCCGGCCCCGCCAGCAAGGCGACGATACTGAGAGCGAGAAGCATGTTTCGTAGAATACACGAATGGGTCTACGCAGGTCCCTGTTGCTGGCCACCGCCCTGACCGACCTGCCGGATGCGACCGGGAGCGTATTTGCCTGTGTCGTCTCGTGTGATTCTGTTCCTGCCACGTGCCATCGGCCGGCCCTCCAGTCTACTAACGGCTTGCAGCGCAGTGTCGCCATCGCCACGTCCAGGCGCATCACGCCGAGCATCGTTGGGGCCGGCTACAGTCCCTGGCTCTACCGGGATGGCCGGCTCTAGGACGACAGCATGTAGATCTGCCAGAGATCCTTTTGGCTCAGCCGCAGGAACGGGTTCATCGCGAGCATTCCCGTCGGCCCGATGCTGGACTCGAGATACTTCAGCTCTTCGAGCTTGGCCCTGGTTTCCTCGCCCGGTTTGTCCATGAAGCCCTGCTCACGCATCATCACCAGGCCCTTGGCGCGCATGGCGAGTTCCTTGTGCAGTCGCAGGTAGCAGAGCATGTCGACCACGACCGGCCCCTCGAACTTCTCGGTAAGAGATTGCAGGTAGGTGCCGACCTTCGACGCCGAGAAGTCACCTGAATTGATGAGTTCGATAATCTCGGCGTCCGCATCGAAGCCGATGCCGAGCCAGCCACGCACGGACTTTTCACTGTGCTGGAAAACCATTGCGAACAGGATTGGTAACGACGCGAATACGATCAGCGTGTTGACGATCGGCATCAGGAAGAAATGGTTGTAGACCGAGTGGGCGATTACGGCGACGAGGAAACCGGGCAGCAGCAGAACTGCGCCTTTCTCCGGATACTGGCCCATCAGTGTGTGTGTTACGACGGCGAAGATTGCGGTCGCGCCGCCGTGCATCAGCGCCGTCCCGAAACCGCGCACGATCCAGGTGCCGAACTTGAGGTCAGGCATGGCCTGCAGGTAGTAGAGGTTTTCGAAGATCGCGATGCCGGCCCCGACGCCAAAGCCGAAGATTGCGGCATCTACCGGAAAGCCGATGCGGTTGCGCCGGATCAGGAGCACGATGACGAGCCCTTTCAGTGCCTCTTCGATAACGGGTGCGACGTAACGCGTCAGTGAAAGGAATTCGAGGTCGAGTAACCGGCTCGCGCCGACATTGAGCGGGTAACTCAGCAATCCGGCGATACAGCCGAGACCGATCGTGCCGAGTACCCAGCGCATGCGCACGAGCTTGTAGCTGTCGAGGAACACGAGCGCCGCGAGGAAGCAGCACACGGGCAGCAATCCCACGAGGGCATGCACGAGCAGATTCATGCGCCGAGATTACAGGACTTTCAGCGACACCATGAACTCGTCGTCGTCCTCCACGACGTCGTCGCCGAATCCGCGCGCGTACCCGAAGGACAACGTCATGTTCATGCGGGACAGGATCGTTCTCAGGAAGTCGACCTGATTCCGGCATTCTGTACTTCGCGCCGAACGGCGCTGTCGTCGAGACCGGTAGCGAGATGCGAAGCGAAAACCGATGTTCGAGCCCAGGAAAGGAAGAACCCGGGGCGCCCGACGCGTGCGAATCTGATCGGCGGCAGGTTCCATTCGATCATGGTCTTGGCAAAATTGCGTCCGCCGATCTCGTTGAGTTCGAAGCCGGGCATGGTGTAGTACTCGCGGTAGCGCTTGACGGCGCCGCGATCCACCCAGTTGTTGCCAAAACCGCCAAAGTAGAAATTGGCGAATTCATCCTCGCGTTTGCCGAATGCCGTGCCGGCAGCGCTTCGCAACCAGATGGACGAATGTTTCCAGGGCAGGGCAAATCCGAAGTCGAAGGCAAAGGCGAGCTTCGGAATCAGGTCGCCGTCGACGTAATTGGCGCGTGTTCCGATCTCCCAGGTCACCCCCTTTTCATCGTCGACATGGCCCAGGGAGCCGCGAACGTTGGTATACCCGAGTTCGGCGCCAATGACTCAGGTCGGTCGACAGGCTGAGCTTGCGCGGTGCGTCATAGAGCAATGTCTTGTCGAAGCCGACCGAGAACTGGTTGCCTTTGCGGCTTTCCTTCGTCGGTCCGAAAATGTCGTAAAAATCGGCATAATTCCGCTTGGCGCTGAATGTCCAGACCCCGGCGAGTGGTGTATTGCGGGCCACGTTGTGCCGGTAAGTGACGCTGAGATTCGGCCGCTCATCCGACGGCAAGTCCCCGTCAAGCGAGTAGGCGGCGCCAATGTTCAGGGTATCCAGTCGCAACTTGTCCGAAAAATTGAATTTCAGCCCGAGGGAAACAGAATCCTTGTAGCCGAGGAGCGTGGGATAGATCGACTCCAGCCCCAGGTGACTCACCGCGCGGTAGGTTCCCTGTTCGACAATGCGCGATTCGGCATCGATATCGTCCGGCGTACCCGCTCGCCAGGTTTCGAGGACCGGATGCCTTGCAATGGTCTTTGTTCCGAGGAACGAGATTGCGCTGATGTCCGTGAGCGGCTCTGCCTCGATGCGCGCCGGTATGAAACCTTGTCCCGTGTAGCTGAAGACGATCAGGTTGTCATTGTCGAGTGGGATGGGGCGGAAAAATCCCGTCTCGGTATTGCTGACCGCTTCGAGTGCGCCTGTTTCCAGTTCGAAGCGGAAGATGTTCGACACGCCGGTGTAGTAGGAACTGCCAAACAGGAACCGGCCGTCCGGCGAAAACACGAAACTTTCCGGGATGGTGTCACCGAAGTCGAATGAAGCGACCGGCTCGAGGCGATCATCGAGCAACGCCTCGATCTCGTGAACCTCCAGTGCATGCTTGCCGCGTATGTTGCCGACGGAGACCGACAGCTGACTCCCGTCCGGTGAGATATCCATGTCGTACAGGACCGCACCGTAGGGAAAGCTCTCGATCAGGTTCCACTCGTCATACGGGTAGGGAATGCGCACGAGAGACGCGTAACCATTCAGATGGCGCACTCCCCACAACGACCGGTCGGACCTGTTGAAAACGAGATCACCGATACGCGCATCCTTGAGCAGGACGCGCGATTCGCCCGTATCGCGATCGAGGGCGACGATATCCCGGTACTCGTAATTGTCCGTGGTATAGAAAATCGTGCGGGTGTCGGGATCCCAGGCGACAGAAATCACCTGATACAGTGCGGGGCCCTTGATTTCCTCGATCTGCTCGGCCGAGCCGCCGTCGAGCGGAATTGCACCGATATGTGCGATCACGCCCGGATACTGGAAGCCCGCGATCAGCGAATTCGTCTGCTCATCGATGTACGTGCGCGATACGGAGCCGAGTGCCTCGGCCACGAGGCGCTGGCCGCGGC
>JARRMH010000367.1:0-3097 GCA_037386205.1 Woeseiaceae bacterium
CCGGAGGCGCTGCCGGTTCCGGGGTCGTCTCCGTGTGGCACGCCCCGAGACCGACCAGCAGCGTCGCGAGAATCAGTAATTGCGTTTGTCGTGTCATGTGGTTCAGCCTAGTTCAGCGTAAAGTCGAAACACACCCGGTCAGGGTAATCGCTGGAAATCTCGGTGTCCTCGTAACGCCAGTCCTGAAATGCCAGTGTGTAAATACCCGCCTGCAACATGCCCATCTCGAAAAGCTCCCGATCCTCCGCCGGCGAGCGACCATTGTCGAGCAATTGCCCGTCTTGGTACAGGAACACGTCGGGATCGGCGCGGTCACGGACGCCGGGTGTCGTGTCGGTCGTGGGCGGCGGCGCCGGATTGGCCCGGATGCTCAGCGTCAGCTCCTGCGGACTGTCGAGGATCAGGCGCAGGTAACGCCATTCGCCCGGCTTGTTGCCGTGCTGGTCGATGACCTGATCGTTGTTGACGCAGAGGTTGCGGGTGGCGCCTCCGGGCGTCAGATCCGTGTACAGGGGCAACAGGTCCCGCACGGCGTTGCCATTGCGCCATTGCGTCGGCTGTGTGGCCTGGCCAAACGCCCAGATATCAAGGCTAGTGGTGTCAACGTTCTCCTGTTCGAGCAAGCCGTCGATCAGGCCAATGTCTGCCGGATCGACGATCCGCCGCAGCCCGGTCGCGAACGAGAACAGCGTCGTAAAAGCGCTCGTATCACGCTGGAAGCCGGTCATCGTCTCGTAGATCGGTTGGAAACCGACTGAGCCGGTGTCTACTCCGTCATCGGCAGTATCCCAGAGGTCGTACAGAAACGTGGCGACGGACATCTCATTGAAGAAGCCCTGCTCCTGCGTGTACAGGTTGTAGGTCTCCATGTTGAGATCGTTGCCGCTTGTCGCCGGGCTGCCCGTGTCACAACCGACAGGATCGCCCTGCGCAATCGCGCCGATCGCATTGCCCCAGCCCTCGCCGAAGGCTACCCGCGCTTCGACCGTGCCGGGGATCCAGTGGGTACCGCCGATGCTGTCGCTGCGGGACAACTGGTCCTCGAAGAAGTGACCCCACTCATGGAGAATGACGTAGGCATCGAACTCATCCGTGTTGATCTGTGACTCGGGAAAGCGGCCGATCGCATCGCCGCGCAGGAAAAGAGACGGATTGCGGTTGGCGTCGAAATCGGGATTGCTCAAATAGTATGCTGTAACGAGCTCGCCGTTGTCGGGATCCGGGTTTTCGAAGTCCACCTGCGAATTGTTGACGCTCCAGAAGACGTCAAGCCGCCCGAGGTCAACGTCCGGATCGACCGAGGTCACAAGTATTACGCCGTTGAGCACCGAATCGAGGATGGCGAGCGGCGCAGCGGCCCGGTTGCCGGTGTAACTGCTGCCTCCCCAGCCTGTCTTTGCCGTGAAATCGTTGTCGTCCGAGTCGGTGCTGCCGGTGTTGAACAGGTCCCACTGAACCGCGTAGACCGGACGGTTCTCGAGTTTCGCGCCCGTCTCCGTCGTATTGTCACGCACGTAGACTCGCCACTGCTGGCGACCGCTCGTCTGCAGGAGCTCGGCGCGCACTCGTATGCGCACGTCCATGTTTGCCGTGACGCTGTCGAACGTGTAGTTGCCGTCGTCGTCGGTCACTGTTCTGCCGAGTTCATTGCCCGACGCGTCGAGCAGCAGCACGGTAGCACGGCGAACGGGATGCAGTGTCAGGTCGTTAAAGTCGTAGCCCCGACATCTCGATTTGGCCGTCGGCCGCTCGTAGCTGAGGCGGCCCGTGACGGCCACGAGCGACGACGCCTCGGCCACATTGACGACGACCCGATCGCTAGCGACATCGGTACCGTCATTGACGGTGAGTTCGAAGGTCAGAGCGACCATCGCGCCGGCATTAACGTCCGGCGCCGTAAAGCGGGGTGTGGCCGTGTCTGTCCCGGTCAGCGTCACATCGGGCCCGCCGACCTGTACCCACGAGTAATCAAGCAAATCCCCATCGGGGTCAGATGAACCCGTTCCATCGAGCTCAACCACGGTCGATTGCGCGGCGTTCACGTCGCCGCCGGCATCGGCAACCGGCGGGCTGTTCGTACCGAGACCGGCATCGACTACCGTGACATTGACAACGGCCGACACGGTCGACGTGCCATCGCTGACGTTCAGCCGAAACCTGAGAAGCTCGGGCGTACTGGCCGCAAGCACGTCCGGTGCTTCGAAACTTGCCGTCGGTGACGTTGCATGGTTGATCGTGACTGCCAGCCCGTCAGTCTGCTCCCATTCGTAAACCAGCGCATCCCCGTCGGCATCCGTCGCCGAGCCCGTCAGGACCACATTGGCAAACTCGTCGACCGTCTGGTCGCTGCCGGCACTGACTGACGGCGCCTGGTTGCCGGCCCTGCTGTTGGCATCGAAGCCGGGCTCGTTGCCACAGGCTGCGAGGCCGGCCAGGCAGGACATCAAAATCCAGGCTTTCAGAGCATTGATCGATCGCATAAAAGCTCGGTCACCGCCAAACACCCCGCAACCCGGCGTCACTTTACTGACCAGGTCATCAAGCAGATACCGTGTTCTGCGCAGCGCGTCATGGCATCGCATCACAGGGCGCAATGCGACCCGTGTCCCTATTCAAGTCCATCAGTATTGTTAAACTTTGTCCTGCGTACGAGCGTCAGGTTCACATTTTGGGCGCTGCGTCTCAGCGGACAGGAAAAAACGTTATGCAAAACAAGATGATACTTGTCACAGGCGGTGCCGGCTACATCGGCAGTCACGTGGTGCGCCAACTCGGCGCCGCGGGCGAGAGCGTCGTGACGCTCGACAACCTGTGCACGGGCTTCGAGTCCGCGGTGACATCGGGGGAACTCGTCATCGGCGATACCGGCGATGCCGTGCTGCTCGAACGGCTCTTTTCCGAGTACGACATCGACACGGTGATGCACTTTGCGGCACATACGGTCGTTCCTGAATCGGTCGCCGACCCGCTCAAGTACTACCGCAACAACACGGCATCGAGCCGCACCCTTCTCGAAGCTGCAACGCGACACGGCGTGCGCAACGTTGTCTTCAGCTCGACGGCTGCCGTCTACGGCATCCCCGAAGGCGGCAAGGCG
>JARRMH010000368.1:0-4278 GCA_037386205.1 Woeseiaceae bacterium
ATGTGCTGGAGGGTAGTGTACAGCGTGCCGGCGACAAGGTGCGGGTTACGGCCCAGTTGATCGCCGCGAGCAACGACAAGCACCTGTGGTCAAGGAACTATGATCGTGCGCTCAGCGATATCTTTGCGATTCAGTCCGAGATCGCCGAGGCCATTTCGAGCAACCTCGAACTGATATTGACGCACTCGGAACAACAAATGTTGATCAACGCGCCGACCTCGGAGCTGCGCGCTTATGACCTGTATCTGCGCGGAAATCACCGTTCCAATGTCGGCCTTTTTTCAGACCGGGATGCCGATAAGGTCCGTGAATCTTTGCGATATTGCCAACAGGCTGTCGATCTCGATCCGGAATTTGCACTCGCTTACGTCTGCGTTGCCAGGAGCCATCTGGAGCTCGGCGTGTCGGATTTTGTCGCGCTTGACGAGTGGTTGCCCCCCGTCAGGGCCAACCTGGACAAAGCCCTGGAACTCGAACCGGATGCCTGGCAGGCGTATGACGTACTGGCGCGGCTAAGCTTTTCCCTCGGCGAATACGATGCGGCCTGGCGCCACGCGACGAAAGTTCTCGAGATCAACCCCAATCAACCCGATTACCTCGCTTATCACTCGAACTGACGCCGGGAAGCAGTCCGGCCGCCGACACGGAGCGACTCGTGTCGACACTGATGTGGCTGGCGCCGGATTTGGTGGTCAACATGATCGGCGGCGACGAATGCACACCCGACCTCGGCCCTGCCAGCTTGCAGGCAATCTCCTCGTATGCTCAGTGGCAAAGGAATTACCCGGGATACCAACGGTGCCAGGAGCTGGCGCTGGAAAAGGACGATACGCCGAACAATCGCATCAATGCGGGAGCGGCAAACCTGTTTGCCGGAAACTACGAGCGTGCACGGGCATTGTATGAATCTGTCATGGGGCTGGAAAAAGGCGCGGATCAATCCTTTACCAAGTACCCTTACGTGCATCGATACGCGGTGACACTGATCGAGACCGGCGAAAAGGAGCGCGGTCTGGCCCTGCTCAATGAGTATCGCGAAGTACTCGAAGCCTCGATCGAAGCAGGCAGAAATTTGCATGGCAACAAGGGAACGTATTACGACCTTGCCACCATTTACTCATACCTCGGTGACCGCTCGGCAGCCGTGGACATGCTGGAACTGGCCAGCGCCAGGCAGGATGAAGGCGCGTTTTTCGACTATTCCTGGCTGGTCTCCGACACGTTGCTCGACCCGTTACGTGATTTCCCACCTTTTATCGAACTGATGCAACACCCGGAAAGCAGGATCGACGAGATCGGCGAAACGTTCGCGCGCAGGCTGGAGGAATGGCAGTCCCAGGGGCGTTTGCTCTGGCTGACCACCGACTGAGCTTCGCTGAATTGCTGGAAATGCAGTGACCTGCCACACGCGGGACTCACGGGACCGATTCGCATCCGTCGGGCGCGGCGCGAACACGAGGTAAACAAACGAAGAAAGGCCCCTTCGCGGGGCCTTTCAATCAGATGAGACGCATTGTCAACCCTATGCCGCCTCGCCTTTCGCCAGGGCGTGTACGTCGGAGGTCGTCAGTCGCTGGCCGCCGATGGCCCAGTCGCCGCTTTCGAATTCCTTGATACGAACCCAGGTGACCGGGCGCATGCTTTCGCCCTCGACGGCGACCATCGCCTCGGTGACCTTCTCGATCAAGGTTTCTTTCTGATCAGGCGTGAATACGTTCTTGATTACGTCGATTGTTACGAGTGGCATGGTTTTACTCCTACATCAAAAATTTATTGGTTGGCTTTCTTCGGCGGCCTGCACTGCGCCGCCGGTGAAATCATTCTTGCGCCATTGGGCCTTCGGAGCTTGGAGGATTCGTGGAGATTTCATGGAGTTTTCTAGGCGTCCCGACAGGACTGTTTTATGCTCTTCTCCATGATCTATGCCTTTGGATCCCTCGAAATCGACCTGGCCAAAGTCGAGCTGCGCGACAATGGTGAATCTCGCTCGATCGAGCCCCAGGTGTTCGCACTGATTGCCTACCTCGCGGAACACCGCGATCGCATGGTTTCCAGGGACGAATTGTTCGAGAAGCTGTGGGAAGGCCGGGTCGTGAGCGACTCGGCGCTGGCTAGCCGGATCAAATCGGCGCGCCGGGCGCTGGGCGATGACGGTCGAACCCAGGCCATCATCAAGACAGTGCATGGCCAGGGACTGCGTTTCATCGCTGATGTGCAGGTACAGCAGGCCCCGGTCGCCGCAACCTCACCGGCTGTCAGCGAAGAGCCGGAAAGGAGCGCTCCCGGGGCTGCGCCCGATGCCATATCCCGGCCGTCGATCGCGGTCCTCCCCTTTCGCTTGACCGGTGCCACCGGGGACTGGGCTACCATCGCCGACGGGTTGCCGCACGACCTGATCACGGAACTGGCCCGGCTTCGCTGGCTTTTCGTCGTGGCGCGAGGTTCCTCCTTCCGGCTCCGCGGTGACGACCAGGACCCGCGCGAGGTCGGACGATTGCTGGGTGTCCGCTACTGTCTGTCGGGCGCCGTCGAAGTCTCCGGCAATCAGCTGGTCGTAACCGCCGAACTCGTTGATACCGGGGGCGGCGATGTCGTCTGGGGAGAGCGCTACACCGGCAACGTGCAGGACGTCCACGCGATGCGCGACGAAATTCGCACGAGTATCCTGGCATCGCTGGAAATCCAGATCCCGCTGCACGAGGCCGGAAGGGCACGGCTTGCATCGCCAGACAATCTCGATGCATGGTCGACCTATCACCTCGGGCTGCAGCACATCTATGGCTTCAACCGACGGGACAACGCGCTCGCGGCGGAGTTTTTCAGCCGGACCGTCGACCTGGACGCCACGTTCGCCCGGGCACATGCTGGCCTGTCCTTCGTGCACTTCCAGACGGCGTTCCTGCGCCAGGCCGATGATATGGCCGACGCCATCCGGCAGGCACGCGAGTGCGCACAGCGCGGCGTTGACCTGGACCCCCTGGACCCGTTCGTCAATTTCACCATGGGCCGCACATACTGGCTCGAGGGCGACCTGGACCGATCGCTTTCCTGGCTCGAACGCGCGACATCGCTGAGCCCGAACTACGCGCAGGGAATCTACGCGCAGGCGTGGACCGAGCTTATGGCAGGTACTACGGACGGCGCCCGCCACCACGTAGACCTCGCGATGCAGTTGAGTCCACTCGATCCCCTTAACTACGCGATGCTCTCGTTGCGAGGCCTGACGCATATCGCCGCCGGAGACGACCAGGTCGGGGCAGAATGGGCCGAACGCGGTGCACGTGCGCCCGGCGCGCACGTACTGATCGCGATGATCGCAGCCGCCGCGCAGGCGCTCGCCGGCGACGGCGAAAAGGCACGCCGTTGGGCGGCCGAGGTGCGTAGCAGGAACCCGGCTTTGACTCGTAACGACTTCTTCGGCGCATTCCCGATGAAGTCGGAGGCCATGCGCACGCGAGTCACGGCCGCGCTCGAGTCGCTCGGGTTCTAGGGTTTACGATGCTCCGGCCAAATCAGGCAGGCCGTTGGTCGGGCAGGTCCGGGGGCGCCAGCTGAACGAGTCGCCCTTCCTGATGCGCAGTAACTTGACGGTTTCACCGAAGCGCAGTCGAAGCTCATTGCCAAGTTTTGAGCGCACGACTGCTGTCTCGCTCCGGCAGGATCTTCAGTCGACAGGCGCACATGGCTCTGCAGCAGCATTTCCGTTATCGCGGACGTGGCGCCGAAGTTGCCGTCTATCTGGAACGGCGGATGCGCATCGAACAGGTTGGGATAACTGCGTTCCGGGCTCAACAACAACTTCAGGACAGAGTAGGCGCGATCGCCGTCATGCAACCTGGCCCACAGGTTAATGCGCCATGCGATTGCCCAACCCGTCGTCAGGTCGCCGCGTGTCTCGAGGGATTTGCGCGCGGCTTCGGCCAGCTCTGGCGTACCCCGCGGCGTAATTTGTGCGCTGGGGTGCAGAGCGTACAAGTGAGATACATGCCGATGGCGCTGTTCCGGCGCAATTGCGTCCCAATCCTCGCGCCACTCCTGCAATTGCCCCTGCGCTCCAACCCGGTCCGGCGCCAGCCTCTCACGCGCGGCGAGCACGGTACCAGCGAAGTCCTCATCGCGCTCGAGCAGCCTCGCCGCGGCCGCGGTCTGCGCGAACAGGTCCCGCAGGATCTGGTTGTCCATCGCGGGTCCCTGGGCAATCGAAACACCGGGATGGTGCGCATTCTCCGGCGAGTTGGACGGACTGGTTGCCAGGGTTTGATCCTCGAGAGTGACCAG
>JARRMH010000368.1:4384-5846 GCA_037386205.1 Woeseiaceae bacterium
GGCGTCCAGAAATGCAGTGTCTCCTCCGTACCGATAGTGCTCCCAAAGGTGCGTTGCGAGCCAGGCGCCACCCATCGGCCACATTCCCCAGAAAGCCCCGTCGATGGGGCCGGTTGCCCGCCATGCATCGGTATTGTGGTGCGTCACCCACCCGCCAGTGCCATAGTGCTCGCGTGCCAGAACAGCGCCGGTTTGCGAGATTTCGCGCACGAGGCGGTGCAGCGGCTCCGCAAGTTCCGGCAATGCGGTCGCCTCGGCGGGCCAGTAGTTCATTTCCGTGTTGATATTGAGCGTGTACTTCGATCCCCAGGGAGGATCCGTCGAATCATTCCACAAGCCCTGGAGATTCGCCGGCTGAGTACCCGGCCTGGAACTCGAGATCAGCAGATAGCGGCCGTACTGGAAATACAGCGCCGCCAGCCCCGGGTCGTTGCCGTTCGCAAACTGACGAATACGCTCATCGGTCGGCAGCTCGGCTGCAGGCGTCTCGCCCAGGTCCAACGTCACCCGCCGAAACAATCGCTGATGCTCGGCAACATGCGCGTCGCGCAGCGAATCGAAATCGAGTTGCGCCGCGGCCTCGATCGTCGCCGCATTTGTCGCTGTCGGGTCGCCGCTGACGTCGTCGAAGCGGCGGTAGCTCGTCGCAGCGGCAACAATAATGACGACGCCGTCCGCACCCGAAACATGCAACTGCTGCCCGGAATTCGCGACCGTCCCGATACCATTTTCAAGCAATACTCGTACCCGCGCTTCGAATCGCAACGCACCATCTACCCCGTTGGCGCTGCCATTCCTGCCATCAAGTACCAGCTCATTGCTGCCGACACCGCGAGAGAGAGCCGGCAGCGGCGACTGAAACGCAAGCGAAAACTTCAGGCGCCCGTTGCGGTCCGGTCGGTCGAGGTCGCGAGCGGCCAGACGCATCACGATGACGTCGTTGACCGGGCTGGCAAACACTTCGCGCTCGTACTCGACCCCGCCAATCCTGAAGCTCACGCGCACAATGCCGGTGTCGAGATCGAGTTCGCGCCTGTAATCAAAGGCCGTTTCACTGGCCGGCATCGTTATCAGCAGGTCTCCGATCGTCTGATACGGCATCTGCCGCAGCGGCACCGACATGAAAGCGTCTTGCACCAACGACTGCGCCTCTTCGTAACGCCCATCCGCCAGCTTCTGCCGGATCTCGGGCAAGGCAGACCTGGCTGCGGGATTGGCCGGGTTGTATGGACCGCCCGCCCACAGCGTGTCTTCGTTGAGTTGCAGGCGTTCCACGTTGATGCCGCCGAAAACCATGGCGCCGATCCGACCATTACCGACCGGCAACGCTTCAACCCACTGGGTCGCAGGTTGCCGAAAGTGAAGTCGCAATACCGGCGATTCGCGATTGTCACTCTGGCCGGCAGTCGGCGGGGCCGCAAATACGGGCGTCACGCAGAGCAGCAGCGTCAGCGCGGCGAGG
>JARRMH010000369.1:0-7422 GCA_037386205.1 Woeseiaceae bacterium
TGGCGGTGGAGCGAGTCTGCTGCGGACGATGCTCTGGTGTAGAATTCGAGCGGCACCCGTCCGTCAGGAAGACCACCGTGCAGTGCTCACCGTGAAAAAGTCATGCTTGCAGACTGCGACAGATTTGGCTTGCAGCCTCGCTGCACCGCTGCTCATTGCCGTCTCGCTCGCCCTGCCCGGTCTGACTTTGGCGGATGCAGAGCCGAGCGAACTAGCAGATCTGGGGCGCGCGTTATTCTTCGACACGCGATTGTCTGCAGGAGGTAATCAGTCCTGCTCATCATGTCACGACCCGTCGCAAGCGTTTTCCGAAAGCCGAGATAATGGTACTGGCGGCGCCGTGTCTCTGGGAGACGATGGCGCGTCACTGGGTGACCGCAATGCGCCCTCCCTTGCCTATGCATTCCTCATTCCGGAGTTTCACCGGAACGAGAATGGCGACTACGTGGGTGGTTTCTTCATCGATGGCCGTGCCGGGACGATGATCAAGCAGGCGCAGGAACCTATACTTAACCCGATCGAAATGGCGTTGCCTGATGCCGATGCAGTCCGTGAACGTGTTCGAGAGATTCCGGGCTATGCCGCTGCGTTTGAGAAACTGCTGGGACCGACATCGCTCGATTCCGCAACAAGCGCACTGGTGTCAGTGGCGACCGCTATTGCTGAATTTGAAAGCACTGCCGAGTTCGCGCCGTTCGACTCGAAATATGATCGCTATCTTCGCGGCGAAGTTGAACTGAGTGACGAGGAAGAACTCGGACGCATTCTGTTCTTCTCGGAATTGATTAACTGCAGCCGCTGCCACCTTCTCGACCGGCGCGAGCACCGGCCGGCCGAAGTATTCACAAGCTTCCGCTACCATAATATCGGAGTGCCAATAAATGCGGAGGTGCGCGGCAGAAACGGCCTTGGCGAGAATCATCTTGATACGGGTCTGCTGCAACATCCGCACGTCAATGACACGACTCAGTCAGGCCGCTTTCGCGTCCCGAGCCTGCGCAACGTTGCAGTAACTGGCCCTTATATGCATAACGGCGTGTTTCAGGAACTCGAAACGGCCATTGTCTTTTACAACCGATTTTTAATCGCCACAGATGAAAGCCGAATCAATCCGGAGACCAATCAGCCGTGGGGCAGCGCCGAAGTGCCGCAGACTGTCGACCTGGAGCTATTGCGCGAAGGTCAGCCGCTGACAAACGGGGTCGTGTCGCAACTGGTGGCATTTCTGGAGACGCTGACAGACCAGCGGTACGAACATCTACTCGATCGTTGAATCCATCTTCAGGCTTGCCCGCATTCTTGAGGGGTCTGTGAGAATGTGTTTCCTCGCCTCGGCAACTTCGCGCTCCGAGAACGGCTGGAAATCACCCGGCCGAGTGTCAGCATTGAACTCGGTCAGAATCCAGTTGAGTACGTCGGCAAGCTGTTCGTTGTTCAGCCGAGACTGCAATACGCCAGGCACGCGCATGACATAGTTGCGGCCCTCGGGAGTCGCGACAAGTTGGCCCAGCACATTGCGCAGGCTCGGTATTTCCGGAGGCACACCTTTACCATCCGCCAAGTGACAGCCGCGGCAGGCAAACAGGTAATTTGCGCGTATCTCATCGTCCGCAGCCACCGCACACAGCGGCAAGGCTGCGAGCACTGCCAGACACCAGCCCAGCCGCGTCATTTGGAATTCGCGGCCTCGCCAAGCACAACCGCAACCGTACAGTGATAGGTACGGTGCTCTGTACCGAAGCACCAGAGAATACTGTTGCTGTTGCTCGAGTAGTAAACCGGGCGATCCCGCTCGGCATTGCCGCATCCGCAACGTCTGCACACGTCCTTACCGCAACAATCGTTATAAGAGATCATGTAATCCTTGTCGTCGACCGGATTCCGGCAAGTACCGACCCAGGTTACCGGTGACGGCTCAGCGCCCGGTGGGCACGTCTTGTGCGTGCCCCCGCAGCAAGAGCACAGCGTGCCGCCCAGCGCGCAGTAACGCCAGTATTCACACGTTTGTGGGTCACCTATCTCTTTTAACGAGGATTCTTGCGCGAACGCCCGTGAAACGGGAAGCAAGGGCAACATTGCCGCACCCGCCAACATGGCGCCCAGCTGACCGAGGAAACTGCGTCGCGAAATCCGCCGCGCCATCAGTCGCGCGGTATCGCGTGTCTTTTCGTCAAGCCAGTAGTAGCCTTTTTCGATGAGGTGTTTAGAGGTCATAGACTTTGTTCCTTCACCGGTGTTTTCAGGTTTGAATTGTTGTCGGCAGCCAGGCTGACGTAGTCCTGCAATGTCGCGATCCCGGAGTCCATCGCTTCGATCAAGCTTTCAAGGTGCTCGCGCGTGTTCACAAGCCCTTTGCTCTGCAAACTCCCGTCGGCGCCAATGAGCAATGCAAACGGCAGCTTGCTGACGTGATAGGCCATACCCAAAGGTTGCGACAATACATAGGGATAGTCATCGAGTTGCAGGTCTTTCGCGTAAGCGACGTGCTGCTCGTGATTGTCGCCGTCGCTGGCGAATAGCAACCGCATTCGCGCCGATTCCTTTCTCGCCAGCGACTTCGCCGTTGGCACCAACGACTTGCAAACGGGACAGGTGGGTGAGATGAACAGCACGAACGTGACAAGACCGTCGCCGTTAACGCCACCGATCGTAACGCGATTTCCCTGCAGGTCCTCGAGTGACATCGGCTCAGTGAGCTCGCCCACTTTCGGTCCTTCGGTTGGCTGCAATGCACCTGCCGGCGCAACGCGCTCGTGCAGGATGCCAACTTGCCGGGCAAGTGCCAGCACGACAAGCGCAAGTACGATCACCAGCACCCACAAGACGAGGTTCGAAACCAGCAGCGCCTCAGTCATGTCGCGCTACCGGCCTGCGCCATGAATTGATGGCCGCCGCATTGCGAATCAACTGGTTTGCCGCAGTAAACAAAAAGGACCAACGCAGTACTAATCAAAACCACGTTGCGCAGGACCAGGCCCCAGGACAAGGCATCGTCCGCGCTTGCCGATCTTCCGAAGCCGCAACCGCAACTAATATGTACGCGACCGCGCAACAGGTTGATCGTAATACCAGCCGTGTAGAGTGCGAGCAAACCGGCCGTGGGCAGCCAAACTTTGATACTTGAGAAAAGCCAGGCCACTCCCAGCGCAATCTCATTGAGCGGAAGCAGCATTGCGACAAAGGGCACGACCGACGCCGGCATCACGCGGTAATCGGCAAGCACGGCCCGAAACTGTCCTGTTGCACTCAACTTATGCACAGCCGCGAGCAGAAACATTAGCCCGAAACCGACCGAAATCAAGCCGCCGACTATCGGATCGATCATTGCCTAAAAGCCCTCAAAGAATGCTGCACCCGGACCTGGGTCGTCAATTGTCTGGTCGAGCGTCAGCTTGAATCCATCATAGATGTGCAGGCCTTCTTCGTCGTCCGATACGATGAGCTTGGGCTCGTCAGATTGGGTCACGTAAAGACTGTATGCAGGCTCTTCGAGTTCAATGCGCTGCAACCTGCGCTGCTCGGCGACGTCCATGACCCAGATCTCTGTTCCGGAATCATGGTGCGTGAAGTCTTTTTCAGCTTCTGTTCTGCATCTTCCTCAGTTAACAGCGACCAGGGCTTACTGAGCCGAATACTGCTGCCGTCCACGGTTACGGTGTACACCTGACCCGCATGGGTAGTTAGTAACCAGCCATCGGCCGTCGGGAATGGCCGGTCGAAAACCGGATCTTCAAGCACTCTAAAGAATTCCTTGCTGCGCACCCGCTTGACCTCGTTACCTTGCTCGTCGAGCTGGATCTGTTGCAAGGTGCCGTCACCGCAGATCATCAGGAAGTCGTGATCGGCCACGGGCATTATCATTGCGCAGCCAGGCGTTGAGATCTCGCCGACAAACGTGCGGCTTTCGACATCAACAACACTCACCGATTGCGCCGGCGTCATGTTAAAGACCAGGAAATGACGCCCATTGCCCAACATGCCAACGTGACGACGAAAACTGAGAACCGCAATTTTCTTCGGAATTTCAATTTCCGCGATTGGCGACAGGTTTTCGAAATCGTAAATAGCCACGATATCTGTACGATCGCCATGAACACCACGTGAGTAGTACGACTCGGGGGCATAGAATTGCCGCCTTTCCCGGTCAATTTCGAACGAGGATGTATGCCCGCTGAGCGATATCAGACCCTGCATCTCGCCGCTGTCGGCATCGTATATATAGCCGCCATTTCGCGTTTTGCCGATAACCCAGTTTTTGCCGGGATCGCCCATCGTATCGGCCCCGACCATTTCAGGTTTAATCTGCGACTCGGCGCTTTGCGCCCAAAGCGTCAGGCATGACGCAACAAGGATGATGATACGCATTATTATTCTCTCCATACGCATTATTATTCTCTCCCCGGCGGGTTATGGCGCACCGCAATCAATGCCGGAGTCTAGCACGCCGAACTCACTTTACTCGCTGCGCGAGCTCCCTGCCGACTAGCGGCTGTGCGGCTGCGTCGGTCGAACAGGGTTCTCATCCTCAACCACACTCGGCGAGAAAACAAAAGGCCCCGTGAAGGGGCCTTTTCATTTTCTGGCGGTGGGGCGAGCCTTCCGCTAAGGGTGCTCTCCATCTTTCTGCCTCGGCTCGACTGACACGGCCTCGGGCAGATGCTTTCCACCGTAATCGGTATTAATGGTATCGTGCGCCGAGTCCGTTTTTGGAGAACAACATTTGCCGTCCCTGATCAGCGAACTCAAGCGCCGCAACGTGTTCCGCGTGGGCGCGGCATACGTTCTGGTTGCGTGGCTGGTCGCCCAGGTCGGCGACCTGCTCGCGGACAACCTGAGCTTCCCGGATTGGTTTATGCCGATGTTGCTGGCCGTGCTGGCGCTGGGACTGCCACTCGCTTTGTTCCTGGCATGGGCGTTCGAACTCACTCCGGATGGCGTAAAGAAAACTGAAGAAGTCGACAAGGATGCATCGATTACCCCGTCGACCGGGCGCCGACTGAACTACTTCATCATTGCGGCGCTGGCGTTGGCGGTTTTGCTGTTGCTCGGCGACAGGTTCCGTGAGCCTACGGCGCCAACGGTCGCCACTGAGACCGGTGGCAACGTCATTCCAGCGCTGGAAAAATCCATTGCCGTGCTGCCGTTCTCGAACCTGTCTAGCGATACGAGCACCGATAGCTTCGTCGCGGGGCTGCACGACGACCTGCTGACACAGCTTTCGAAGGTCAACGACCTGAAAGTCATCTCACGCACGTCGGTATTACGCTATGCGGACACGATTCACAACATCAAGGACATCGCCGCCGAGTTGGACGTCGCCACAGTGATGGAGGGCGGCGTACAGCGCGCCGGCGACCGGGTGCGCCTCAACGTACAGCTGATCGACGCTGCAACCGACGAACATATCTGGGCAGAAACCTATGACCGCATTCTGACGACCGCGAATGTGTTCGACGTGCAGAGCGAGATCACGCGACAGATCGCCACGGCCCTGCAGGCGGCGCTGACGCCCGCCGAAGAAGTCAATCTCGTCAGTCGACCGACCGACAACCTGGCGGCTTACGAGGCCTATCTCGAGGCAAGGCTTTTGCTCAAGCAGCGTGACGAAGTCGGCGACATCATACTGACGGACGCTATCGCTGCGGCAAGAACGTCGGTTGAGCTGGACCCGAGCTATACCGAGGCGTGGGCGACCCTCGCACGTGCCTACCTGAGCCGCTTCTGGTACACGAGCCGCGATCAGAGCGACGCAACTGAGGCCTGGACAGCGATTAGTCGAGCACGCGCCCTGCAACCGGACTCCACGGAAGTTGGTTTGATGCTCGGCCTGTATCACTACTGGGTCAATTTCGATTATGCGGCGGCGCTGGTCGAAGTGGATCGCGTGCTTGAGCTCGAGTCGAATAACGAATATGCGTGGGCCATAAAGGGTTGGATTCTTCGGCGAGCCGGCCGCTGGAGCGAGGCGCTGGAAGCTTTGCAGCGAGCAGCTGTCCTCGATCCTAATTCGGTGGAAAACCTCGTGGAAGTCGGGGACTCGCTGAGGGTTCTGGACCGCTTCGAGGAGGCCGCCGCTTGGCAGGACGAGTCCGAGAAGCGCGAACCGGATAACCCACAGATTCGATTACGCCGCGCCTGGCTCACGCAAATGACAAGCGGCGATCCGCAGCCCGTGGTCGAGACGTATCGAAAACGCGTGGCATCCGACAAACTCGGTCCCACCGAGCGCCTGGATCATGTGCTCACAGAGGCGCGTTTCGGCTCGGCCCAGCGGGCGCTCGATTATCTCGACAGATGGGCGCCCGGCACGATCGATGTGCAGTACCAATTCTGGCCCGAGGACCTGCTGCGGGCCTATGTGCTGTGGAACCATGGCGACGCGGCCGCCGCCGACTACGCTGAGCCGGCACTAGCCATCGTAGACGCCGCGCAGCGGCTCGAGCCCAACGAGGCGGATATCGAGAGAGCCAAAGCCTTCGCTCTGGCTATCATGGGGCGCAAGGATGCAGCGCTGGCCTCGGCGCTTCGTGTGCGGGAGCTGTACCCCCGATCGCTCGACGACTGGGGCGGCGGCGACTATCTGTATGCCACCGCTGAAGCAATTGCGATTGCCGGGCATGATGAGTTGGCGCTGAAATGGCTCGACGAATACATGTCAGGCACGGGTGCGGATTATTCACTGGCGGCGACCAGCCGGTTTCCGGCTTTTGCCAGGCTAGCCAACACTCCGGGTTTCGCAGCGCTTATCGAAAAGCACGGCTTGGTTCCGGCGGACCAGAGCGTCGCGAACTAGAAGGCGCTGCGGAGACTTCAGCCACCAGGGCGTGTCGTCCGGCCTGAGGGCCCCTTGTCTGTTTCTGGTGGAAAGGGTGGGATGGCCGCTGCGCGGCGCCGAAGGCGGCTGCGCCGCTGCTCGGCTCGAACAGGGCTCTCATCCGCAACCACACTCGGCGAGAAAAACAAAATGGGCCCCGCAAGGGGGGCCCATTTCTGTTTTCTGGCGGAGAGGGAGGGATTCGAACCCTCGGTACGGTATCACCGTACACCCACTTTCCAGGCGGGCACCTTAAACCACTCAGCCACCTCTCCGGATCTTCATTCAAATTGCGCCTGCGTCTCAGCCATCCGCGCCGATAATCGGTGGCTCGTCGTTGCAGACGCCCTCGGGCGTTGCGGGCGCGTTCGGGTCCGCGCGAGGAATCGGCATCTCGACCAGGTCATTGAGCTGGTCGAGGCCTTCCGGTGCGACAATCCGCTTACCCTCGACGCGGTTCTGGTACTTGAGATTGGCCTCGCAATCCACTTCCCTTGTCTCGTTGCCACCGCAGGCGCCGAGTGAAGCGAGCGCGACCAGCACGCCCGGCAACCAAATCCTTGTCATGCACGTTCCTCCAGGGCGATGCCCGCCCTACGCATCGCGGC
>JARRMH010000370.1:0-3089 GCA_037386205.1 Woeseiaceae bacterium
CTGGTCGAGGGCATGGCGATTGCGGCGTATGCGATGGGCGCAACGGTGGCCTATAACTACATGCGTGGCGAATTCATGGACGAGCCCTTCCCACGCTTCGAGGCAGCCGTCAGGGAAGCTTACGAAGCCGGCTTGCTCGGTAAGGACGTGCAGGGCAGTGGCATCGACATCGACATCTAC
This sequence comes from Woeseiaceae bacterium, assembly GCA_037386205.1. GTDB lineage: Bacteria > Pseudomonadota > Gammaproteobacteria > Steroidobacterales > Woeseiaceae > UBA1847. Next base: position 181 of record JARRMH010000370.1, read on the forward strand.
GGATTCATCGGCGCCGGTGCCTATATCTGCGGCGAGGAGACCGCGTTGATCGAGTCGCTCGAGGGCAAGCAGGGTCGCCCGCGCTTCAAGCCGCCGTTCCCGGCCAACTACGGGCTGTACGGCAAGCCGACGACGATCAACAACACGCAGAGTATCGCGAGTGTGCCGACGATCATTCGCAAGGGAGCCTCCTGGTTCGCGGGCCTGGGGCCCGAAGGCTCGGGCGGTACGGCGCAGTTTTCGGTCTCGGGTCACGTCGAGAAACCGGGCAACTACGAGTTGCCGATGGGGATTCCATTCAAGACCCTGCTCGAGGACTTTGCGGGCGGCGTCTGGAAGGGACGCAAGCTGAAAGCCGTGATTCCGGGCGGTTCGTCCTGCAAGGTCTTGCCGGCCGAAATCATCATGGACTGCACGATGGACTACAACGCGCTGCAGCAGGCCGGGTCGTCGTTCGGTACCGGCGCCGTCGTGGTCATGGATGAGACCACCTGCATGGTGAAGATGCTGCGCCGCATCGCCCGGTTCTACATGGCCGAGTCGTGTGGGCAGTGCACCCCCTGCCGGGAGGGCACGGGCTGGCTGTATCGCATGCTGACCCGCATCCTCGAGGGCCGGGGCGAGGAGGCCGACCTGCAGAAGCTGACCGATGTGGCCAACAAGATCGAGGGCCACACGATCTGCGCGCTCGGGGATGCGGCTGCATGGCCGGTGCAGAGCTTTCTCCATCATTTCTTCGATGAGTTCGAGTACATGGTGCGCAATAACGGACGCAGCATCGTCGAAAGCGCTTCCGAGGCGGCGGCTTGAGGGCATGAGCGACGACGTCATCAACATCGAAGTCGACGGCAAACCCGTCGAAGCCCGCCAGGGGCAAATGCTCATCGAGGTGACCGACGAGATCGGTGTGTACGTGCCGCGATTCTGCTATCACGAGAAGCTCAGCGTGGCGGCAAACTGCCGGATGTGTCTGGTCGATATCGAGGGCGCGCCGAAGCCGATTCCCGCGTGCGCTCAGCCTGTCTCCGACGGCATGAAAGTGTTCACGCGGTCGTCGCGCGCGATTGCCGCGCAGAAAGCGACCATGGAATTCCTGCTGATCAATCACCCGCTCGACTGCCCGATCTGCGACCAGGGCGGTGAGTGCGAACTGCAGGACATCGCGATGGGCTACGGCCGTGACGTGTCGCGCTACAACGACGGCAAGCGCGTCGTGAAAGACAAGAATATCGGCCCGCTCGTATCCACCGACATGACCCGCTGCATCCACTGCACCCGCTGCGTGCGCTTCGGCGAGGAGATCCAGGGCAATCCACAGCTCGGGACGACGCTGCGGGGCGAGAACGTCGAGATCTCGACCTACGTGGAGCAGAACATCGACCACGAACTGTCGGCGAACATCATCGACCTTTGCCCGGTCGGCGCCCTCAACAACAAGCCGTACCGCTACAGCGCGCGCGCCTGGGAGATGATGCAGCGCGCGACCATCGCGCCCCACGATTGCGTGGGCTCCAATATCTACGCGCACACCTTGCGCGGCACTGTCAAACGTATCGTGCCGCGGCCGAACGAGGCCATCAACGAAAGCTGGATTTCCGATCGCGACCGGTTCTCGTACGAGGCGATCTACTCTGACGACCGACTGGCCAAACCGCGTGTCAAGGAAAGCGGTGAGTGGCGCGAACTCGAATGGGAAGATGCACTGGAGAAGTGCGCCGATGCGCTGCAGGATGCCGATGGACTCGGCATGCTCGCTTCACCCAGCTCGACCGTCGAGGAGGGGCACCTGCTCAGGCGCCTCGCCGGGCACCTCGGCACGCCACACCTCGATCACCGTATCGAGCGGCGCGATTTCACCGACCAGGACAACGATCCGGCCTTCCCGTGGCTCGGCTGTGACATCGCTGATCTGGAAAAGCAGGATGTGATCTTCGTTATCGGCTCGAATATTCGCCACGAAGCGCCGATCCTGGCGCATCGCATTCGCAAGGCGGCGCTGCAGGGGGGCAGCGTGAGTTTTGCGAACGACATCGAGCACGAGTACTTCTTCGACGTAGCGCATTCGCTGTCGGGCGCGGGCCTCGTCGAGCTGCTCACGGGAGAGTCCGTGGCGCCGGTTATCGAGAGCCTGAAGGGAGCGGATGACGCGCTCGTCCTGCTGGGCAATATCGCCGGGCGCAGTGAATCATTCAGTGCCGTGCGCGCCCTCGCGGCACAGATTGCGGACAAGACCGGCGCGAAGCTCGGCACGCTGTCGCCGGGCGCCAACAGCGCGGGTCTCAGCCAGGTTGGCGTGCTTCCGGGCGGGGATTTGCATGCCGGCAGTATGCTCGACGGTGCTCTCGACGCGATGCTGCTTTTGAACATCGAGCCCGATGCCGACCTGTTGTCCTGTGACGATGGGGTCGCGAAACTCGCGAAACACGATTTCGTCGTTGCGTTGACGCCGTTTGTCTCCGATGCATTGCTCGAGGCGGCCGACCTGCTGTTGCCGATCGGCACCTACGCCGAGACCTCGGGCACCTATGTCAACGTCGCGGGAACATGGCAGAGTTTTGCCGGCGTTGCGAACCCGGTGGGCGAGGCGCGCCCGGCGTGGAAGGTGTTGCGCGTGCTCGGCAATCTCGTCGAGGCCGAGGGCTTCGACTACGTTACGAGCGAGGACGTCCTCAAAGAGGTCCACGACCGTATCGGCGCGGCTTCAGCCGCGAGCGGTGCGAACGGTTCCGACAGTTTCGACGGCGCGGGCCTGACGGACCTGCCACAAGCACCTGAAGCAACATCCGACCCGACGCCCGAGATCGACCGGCCGATCTACTCGGTCGATGCACTCGTCCGACGCGCGCGCGCCTTGCAACTAACGCCTGCCGCGAGGCGTGCGGCAACCGGGGGCAGCGACTGATGCTCGA
>JARRMH010000370.1:3125-4955 GCA_037386205.1 Woeseiaceae bacterium
TCGACTGGTGGGCGGGTTGGCCGCCGGCGGGCCAGTACGTTGCGACCACATTGTTCAAGATCATGATCCTGACGGTCGCCGTCATCCTGTGCGTGGCATTTTCCACCTACTTCGAGCGCAAGGTCATTGGCGGCATGCAGTCGCGCGTCGGCCCTAACCGGGTCGGGTGGAACGGGCTGTTGCAGCCGTTTGCCGACGTTTTCAAGCTGCTGTTCAAGGAAGTCATCGTTCCGTCGCAGTCGAGTCGGTTCCTGTACGTGATCGCGCCGCTGTTGTCCCTGACGCCGGCGCTCGCGACCTGGGCGGTGATCCCGATGAACGATTCGTTCGTCATCGCTGATATCAATGCGGGCCTCTTGTACGTGCTGGCACTCACGTCAGTCGGCGTGTACGGCGTGATCCTGGCCGGTTGGGCAACCAACTCGAAGTACGCATTGCTCGGGGCGATGCGCTCCGCGGCACAGATCGTCGCCTACGAGATCGCGATGGGCTTTGCACTGGTTGGCGTCCTCATGGCAAGCGGCAGCCTGAATATCGGCGACATCGTGCGCGCACAAAGCGGGGGCTTCAGCAACTGGTTCTTGTTGCCGCTTTTCCCGCTGTTCGTCGTGTACTGGATATCCGGCGTCGCCGAGACCAACCGGGCACCGTTCGACGTGGCAGAAGGCGAATCGGAGATTGTCGCCGGATTCCATGTCGAGTATTCCGGCGTGGCCTTTGCGCTGTTCTTCCTCGCCGAGTACGCGAACATGATCCTGATCTCGACGCTGACCGCCGTGTTCTTCTTCGGCGGCTGGGCGTCACCGTTCGAGGGCTGGACCTTCCTGGAGGATGTTGGCTGGCTGTCCTGGCTGACGGCGGGCGGCCTGCACTGGCTGTTCATCAAGATGTGCTTTTTCATGTACACCTTCTTCTGGCTTCGCGCGACCTTCCCGCGTTACCGCTACGACCAGATCATGCGCCTCGGCTGGAAGGTGTTTATTCCCGTCACGATCGTCTGGATCGGCGTCGAGGGCGCGATGGCCTGGTTCGAGGTGGGCCCGTGGGCGGCAATGAACGGGTGATGCGATGAATCGATTGATCAGCTACTTCAAGACTTTCGCTCTCTGGGAGCTTCTCAAGGGGCTTGCGGTCACACAGCGGAACTTCTTCCGCAAGAGCGTCACTCTCGAGTACCCGGACGAAAAGACACCCCAGTCCCCTCGCTTCCGTGGGCTGCATGCGTTGCGCCGGTACCCGAACGGGGAGGAGCGCTGCATCGCCTGCAAGCTGTGCGAAGCCGTCTGTCCGGCGCTCGCCATCACGATCGAGTCGGACGTGTCCGACGACGGCACGCGGCGTACATCGCGCTACGACATCGACCTGTTCAAGTGCATCTACTGCGGTTTCTGCGAGGAGGCCTGTCCGGTCGATGCGATCGTCGAGACGCGCATCCATGAATACCACATGGAAGAGCCCGGGCAAAACATCATGACCAAGGACAAGCTGCTGGCCGTTGGCGACAAGTATGACGCCATGATCTCGGCCGACAAGGCAGCCGACGCGAAGTACAAGTAGGGTACGCGATGCTGTATTCGACACTGTTCTATGTCTTCGCGACGATCATGTTCGGCGCCGCTCTCGGCGTCGTGTTTTCGCGTAACCCGGTTCATGCCGTAATGTTCCTCGTGTTCACGTTTTTCAATGCGGCGATCCTGTGGTTGCTGGCCGAGGCGGAGTTTCTTGCGATCGTGCTCGTGCTCGTCTATGTCGGTGCCGTGATGGTGCTGTTCCTGTTCGTCGTGATGATGCTCGAGGTGGATATCGAGGCCGCCAAGCGGGGGCTGAACC